>NZ_JBHSEB010000024.1:0-66174 GCF_042651925.1 Catenibacterium sp. GCM10023432
CGTCAACAGCATGCTGGATGAATACCATGAAACACTAAAAAACGGAGAAAGGCCAATCGTACACAGTGATTGTGGAGCACATTATCGATGGCCAGGATGGATCAGTAGAATGAGCAAGTACGGCTTTCAAAGAAGCATGTCTAAGAAAGGATGCTCGCCAGACAATTCTGCATGTGAGGGCTTTTTTGGAAGAATGAAAAACGAAATGTTTTACGGAAGAAAATGGAATAATATAAGTATAGAAAAATTCACAGCTCTTATCAATGAATATATTGAGTGGTACAATACCAAAAGAATAAAACAATCGCTAAATTATCTAAGTCCAAAAGAGTACAGACAATTACTGGATCTTATTTAAATAACAGGTCCAAGAAATTGTCCGCACCTCCGAATTAACCATAGAAAAAATTGTACTTGTGATAAAACTTATGGATCTTAGTGGACAATATTGTAAGCATATTAAAGAATATGAGAGTAAGAAAATTCATTGGAGATTTAATGTAGAGTATTTTGAAAGAGAATATAATAAGCCAGTAGAAGAAATTACATTGTTAGATTACAAACATTCATTTAGAAATAATATTTATGTGGTTTTAGGAAATCATGATTTTATTGATTTTAACAATGTGAGTGAAGGTGTGGAATATTTCAGGGAACAGTTATCAAAACTAGGGATTACCCTTTTACATAATGATTATAAACTAGGTAATGAATATCTCATTTACGGAGGTACGGGTTTTGCAAAGTATGATGAAAACTGGAATGCTAATAGAGTAATATGCTGTAAATGTTTCTCAAGAGAAGATGAAA
Source organism: Catenibacterium sp. GCM10023432 (assembly GCF_042651925.1). Lineage (NCBI taxonomy): Bacteria > Bacillati > Bacillota > Erysipelotrichia > Erysipelotrichales > Coprobacillaceae > Catenibacterium > Catenibacterium sp. GCM10023432. The sequence continues at coordinate 811 of NZ_JBHSEB010000024.1, forward strand.
TAAAAGAAACTGATGCTTTTGAGAAAGGATATTATGAAGCATTAGCATATGCTAAAAAGCATGGTCTTTGTTTTATATGTGCATCTCATTATCCAGTATCTGCTTGTTTAAATAATCATTATGATAAGGAAGCTATTTACTTTACTGGACATACACATATAAATGAATTCATAAAGAATGAAGAGAAAGTTGTTTATGCAGATAACCAGATAGGATATAAAGATAATGATTTTCGATTTAGAAAGGCTATAACTGGAGTTTGTTTGAATCCATATGGTGAGTTATCAGATGGTTTGTATCAAACAACCTTAGAAGATTATTTATCATTCTATAGATATATTGCAAAAAGGATATCAAAAGGTGCCAGATTGAATCAAAGTTTACATAGTGGAAAATCCCTTTTATACGTATTAAAGCGAAGAGGTTATTATGGCTTTTTTATGGTTAGAACAAAAGGGAACTCTAGAGGTATCTTTATTCTAGATGGTGGAAAGAATAAAAAAATTACTGAATCAACAGATATGATGTGGATTTGTGAGAATTTTGATATAGTTTTGTCAAAGTATCTGAAATCATTATTGCCATTAAGAAGAGTTCAAAAGAAATTATCAAAAGAATTAAAAGAACTTGGTCTTAATGGTACTATTCATGGAACTATTGTTGATATTGATTTTTATCATCATATTATGCTAAATCCATATGAGAATAGTTTGAATTATTATTATTCTCCTAAATTTGAATTAGTAGAAACTTTAGGCTCTTTTGATAATGTTATTAAATCACTAGGACGTACGGGTCATAGTGAAGAGAAACTCAAATTAATACAACAAAAGTATAATTCAAAAGCAGGACAATCAGGATATTTGTTATCTACGATGACTGATAAATCAATGATAGATACTAGTTTAGAATCAGATTCATTTGTAGTACCAAATGAATCATTGCAGTTTGTAAGTAGAAGCAAAGGAATGTATGGTATATCTAGAAAAGTAAGTCCATTACAATGTTTATTTGAGGGGCATGTTTTAAGAAACTTTGATATCAGCTTGGTAGAGACTAAGCCTAAACCATTCAGGCAAACATTGTATAATGGCAAGAGATTTAGATATGATAGCACTGAATACGTAGTAGTTGAAGATGATGGAACTGAAATGATTGTTGCTGAAATAGTAGATGAGAAAGCAACTAAAAAAATTGGATGTTTACAATTAACAGGAGTTAGAGAAAGCTTCTCTATTACTGCATTAAAGAGTATATTTTCTAAAGAATATTCTTGGCGATATGGATGGATAAAGTAGTTTCTTAAATTAAAAGATAGTGTATCTAGAATTTTATTAGGATTAATTGTATTGATTACAATTGACAACAAGTATGTTTTCATAAGTAGGATGGATAATTATGATATTGAACCTAAAAACAGGAAGGATTTAAAGAAGATAGTTTATGGCAGGTCTTCCTTGTCAAGATGAGAACGGTTTTAGCCGTTCTTTTTTAATGTTTACAGTTTAATGGGAGTAAGTGATAAAGTTTTCGAGAAAATATCTATAAACACCTAATAATAGTCGGTGTGAAGCATCAATTGCATGCACGAACAGTTGGAAAGTAGTAAAATATATCTTAGGATAGTCTATTAGTGTTATTCACAAATATATAATATATTTATAGGTCTAGGTTTATGTTTTGTGAATCTTATCGTATAATTATGAATACAGGTTTTATCACAAATAATAAGTTTAAGACAAGTAAAAAAACATATATACATTAGAGTGAGGAGATGAACAAATGGACGTTAAAATATTTGATAACGTTACGGAAATAGTCCGTGATGATATGGCATCTACTATATGTAAAGGGAGTAAGGTTTCAATTGCTGCTGCATGTTTTTCTATGTATGCATATAAAGAACTAAGAAAACAGTTGGAACAAGTAGATGAATGTCGTTTTATTTTTACTTCTCCTACATTCGTTACAGAAAAATCAGAGAAACAAAAGAGAGAATTCTATATTCCAAGACTCAATCGTGAAAGTAGTTTATATGGTACAGAATTTGAAATAAAGCTACGTAATGAAATGACTCAGAAAGCTATCGCAAAAGAATGTGCTGATTGGATTAGAAGAAAAGCAACATTCAAATCTAATACAACTAATGAGATTATGGGTGGTTTTATGACTGTAACAGGACCAACAAGTAATGTGGCTTATATGCCTATTAGTGGCTTTACTACTGTGGATATTGGTTGTGATAGAGGAAATAATAGTTATAATATGACAAATCGTTTTGAAGCTCCTTTTTCTGCTCAATATATACAGTTATTTGAATCATTATGGAATGATAAGAAGAAACTTCAAGATGTTACAGATGTAGTAATTGAAAATATTTCGACTGCTTATAATGAAAATTCACCAGAGTTCATTTATTACATGACTTTATATCATGTGTTCAGTGAGTTTTTAGATGATATTTCAGAAGATGAATTGCCTAATGAAGCAACAGGATTTAAACAAAGTAAAATATGGAATATGCTATATGATTTCCAACGTGATGCTGTTCTAGCAATAATCAATAAGTTAGAAAGATATAATGGATGTATTCTTGCAGATAGCGTAGGGCTTGGTAAGACTTATACAGCACTTGCTGTAGTAAAGTATTATGAGAGTAGAAATAAAAGTGTTCTTGTTTTATGCCCTAAGAAATTATCTGAAAACTGGAATACATATAAGGATAACTATGTGAATAATCCTATTGCAGCAGATAGACTTAATTATGATGTTTTATTCCATACAGATTTATCTAGATCACATGGTATTTCTAATGGTTTAGATTTAGATCGATTAAACTGGGGTAACTATGATTTAGTTGTTATTGATGAATCACATAACTTCCGTAATGGTGCAGGAACACATGCGAATACAGTAGAAAACAGATATGTGAAATTGATGGATAAAGTTATTAGAACAGGTGTAAAAACTAAGGTTTTAATGCTTTCGGCAACACCTGTTAATAATAAGTTTATAGACTTAAAGAACCAGTTAGCTATTGCCTATGAAGGTGATTCAGAACTTATCAATAATAAGTTAGATACAAGTAAGACTGTTGATGAAATATTTAGACAAGCACAAAAAGCTTTTAATGCTTGGAGTAAACTAGATGCTCGAGATAAAACAACTGATGCTTTATTAAAGACATTAGATTTTGATTTCTTTGAACTATTAGACAGTGTTACTATTGCACGTTCTAGAAAACATATTGAAAAGTACTATAATACTGCAGAAATTGGTAAATTTCCTGAAAGAAAGAAGCCAATTAGTTTAAGACCACAACTTACAGACTTGGACTCAGCTATTAACTATAATCAGATTTATGGATTATTGATGATGTTATCACTTTGCATTTATACACCTTCAAACTATATCTTCCCTAGTAAGATGAAGAAGTATATTGATATTACTCATAATAAAGCTGATAACTTGACTCAGACTGGTCGTGAACAAGGTATACGTAGATTAATGAGTATTAATCTATTGAAGAGATTAGAAAGCTCAGTGAATTCATTCCAGCTGACATTAAAACGTATTGAGTCACTTATTGATGAGACAATCAAATCTATTGATAGATTTGAAAAGTATGGACATTCAGATATTGATATGTATGAAGCATCAGATTCTGAATGGGATATAGATGATAATAATACAGATTACTTTACCGTTGGTAAGAAGGTAAAGATTGATTTGGCAGATATGGATTATAAGACTTGGCGTGCAGAACTAGAAAAGGATGCTAAGACTTTAGAGTTATTAACACTCATGGTTGCAGATATTACTCCAGAACATGATAGTAAACTACAAGAACTCTTAAAGTTGGTGTCTGATAAGATTGAAAATCCTATTAATCCTGGAAACAAGAAAGTACTTATCTTTTCTGCTTTCTCAGATACTGCAGAATACTTATATGAACATGTAAGTACTTATGTTAAAAAGAAATACGGTTTAAATACTGCAGTCATTACAGGTTCAATAGATGGTAAAACAACTATTAAAGGATTTAAAGCAAGTCTCAACAATGTACTGACATGCTTTTCACCTATCTCAAAAGGCAAGGCTTTATTAATGCCTGAAAGTGATGCTGATATTGATATATTAATTGCGACAGACTGTATATCAGAAGGGCAGAACTTACAGGATTGTGATTATTTGGTGAATTATGATATTCATTGGAATCCAGTGCGTATTATTCAGCGTTTTGGTAGAATTGATCGTATTGGAAGTAAGAATCAATATATCCAATTGGTGAACTTCTGGCCTGATATGGACTTAGATGAATACATTAACTTAAAGAGTCGTGTAGAGACAAGAATGAAGATTTCTATTATGACTTCTACAGGTGATGATGATTTAATTAATCCAGAAGAGAAGGGTGATCTTGAATACCGTAAACAGCAATTAAAACGATTGCAAGAAGAAGTAGTTGATATAGAGGATATGTCTTCAGGTATCTCTATTATGGATTTAGGTCTTAATGAGTTTAGACTTGATCTATTAGAATATGTAAAGACACATCCAGATTTAGAAAAGAAGCCAAAAGGACTTCATGCTGTAGTTCCTGCAACAGAGGATTTACCAGAAGGCGTTATCTTTGTACTTAGAAATATAAACAACAGTGTAAATATTGATAATCAAAACAGAATTCATCCTTTCTATATGGTATATATTGGAATTGACGGAGAAGTTATTTGTGATTATTTGAATCCTAAGAAGATGTTAGATGATATTAGACTTCTTTGTAGAGGAAAGAATGAACCGATAAAACATTTATGCCATCAATTTAATGAAGAAACAGATGATGGAAGAGATATGGTTGAAATGTCTGAACTTCTTAGTGAAGCGATTGAATCTATTATCAATTCTAAAGAAGAAAGTGATATTGATAGCTTATTCTCTGCAGGTGGTACATCTGCATTGATGTCTTCAGTATCAGGATTAGATGATTTTGAACTTATTTGTTTCTTAGTAATTAAGTAATAACGGAGGGCGAACGATGATAGGATTGCCTAAGACAACGGAATTTAATAGAAGAATTCCAAAACAGAAGTTCTATGAGAATATAGATATAACACCTGCATTACGAAAGGTATTCGTTGAGCAGGTTAAGATTATCTATTGGAAAAACAAAATAGCAGCTTCTACTACTAACTTAGCTCAAGGAAATGAAGTAACAGAATTAGAAGTATTTGAGGTAAGACTAAATACTCCAGTTTTAGATGAAGGATTGTTACGTCAAATAGATAGAACAATCCCTTATCATATTCTTTTCTTATTAGAGTATAAGGGAAAGTATCAAGCCTGGATAGGATATAAGGAAGCAGCTGTTTCTGGTAATAAAGCATTTAAGGTAAATTGTTATTATCATACAGAATGGTTACCAGAGGATGAGTTACCATTAAAACTTGAAGGATTGAATGTTGATGCAGTATATGAAAACTTTGTGCGTCAGATTGCAGGTGATAAGTTAAAGGCTGAAACAAGTGGAGAAAGCTTAAAAGCTTCTGTAGCAAGAGATGAACATAGGAAGCAGTTAGAAAAACAGATATCTGTATTACAGGGTAAGATTCGTAAAGAGCAACAGTTGAATAAGCAAATGCAAATGAATGGAGAACTGAAGAAATTAAAGAAGGAGTTAATGAACATTTGAAAGACTGGTTGAAGAAAAACTATAAAATATTTTTTGTTCTACTGCTATTAATTTTTGGTGGTCCAATTGTGATAAATATTCTATTTAAGATAAAATCACCAATATGGTTTCTAACTGCTGAATGGGATGCTTCAGCTGCTTTATCTTATTATGGAGCTATAATTGCTGCTTTTTTAGCAATTTATGGGATATTTATTACAATACAATATAGTCAGAAGAATTACAGGGAAGATGTTAGATATCGCTCTTTGCCATTTATAGTAGTAGATATGTTACGTAGTAGGTCTATTAGAAGTATTTTTCCAACTATGGAGACGATTGCTCAAGAAAATGCAAAGGACCGTCCAACTGAAGGATATTTTGAATATAAGATTACTGATTTTTACTGCATTCTAAAAAATGGAAAGATTGAATATAAGACGGGTTTGACACCTGATCAGCAGAGATTACGTGATAATTGCGGAAGAGAATGGGTTACAAGCAAAAATGAAAACGAAAGAGAAATAAAAAAACACTTTTGTGTTTGCATACCTTTAGAAATAGAAAATGTAGGAAATGGCACTGCAATTAGAATGAGAATAGGACTAAATCGCAAAGAGATATTATCTAAGGATAGACAGTATACGCAACCACAATCTATGAAACCAGGGGTGATTTTTAAATTTCATATATTTTCAGAAGATTGTTCTCAAAATAGTGAAAATCTTGGAAAATATGTACTTTCATTTTGTTATGAAGATATATATTTAAATCATTATGAGCAAAATTTTGATGTGCTTATTGGATTTGATAAAGAAAAATCTGGAGTGTTTTGTTCTATAGATTTAAGTCATGTTCAGAAATTTTTAGGAGGAGAATCAAATGGAAAAAATGAAAATGGAATCAGTTGATATAATTGCACAAAATGTTGAAAAAATAGGTGAACTATTTCCTAATTGCATTACTGAAACAGTAGATGAAAATGGTAAGCTTAAGAAGGCTATTAATTTTGATATGTTAAAGCAAATGCTATCAGATGATGTTCTTGATGGTGATGAAGCATATGAGTTCACTTGGGTAGGTAAGAAAGCTTCAATTGTGGAAGCAAATAAGCCTATTAGAAAAACACTTCGTCCATGCAAAGATGAATCAGTTGATTGGGATAATACAGAAAATTTATATATAGAGGGTGATAATCTAGAAGTGCTTAAGCTTTTACAAGAAAGTTATCTTGGTAAAATAAAAATGATTTATATTGATCCGCCATATAATACAGGAAATGATTTCATATATAATGATGATTTTAAAGTAAATTGTAAGGATTACTCAGAAGAAAGTGGAGAAATTGATGATGAAGGAAGAAGAATGTTTAAAAATACTGATTCAAATGGACGCTTTCACTCAGATTGGTGCTCTATGATTTACTCAAGATTAATGCTGTCAAGGAATTTATTGGCAGATGATGGAGTTATTTTCATTAGTATTGATGATAATGAAGTTGATAATTTAATGAAAATATGTTCTGAAGTCTTTGATGTAAAAAATTTTGTTTGTAATTTTGTATGGCAAAAAAAGACAGGAGCATCAGATGCTAAGGGGATAGCTACTATAACTGAGAATGTTCTTGTCTATGCTAAAAATAGTTCTTTTTATAATCTGACTTTCACAAGAAATACAGAATCATTTGATAGGAATAGATATAAATATTCTGATGAATATTTAGAAGAAAGAGGGCCCTATTATATTGATAACTTAGATAGGGGTGGGTTATCGTACAGTGACTCTCTTAATTATGGTATTGAATGTCCAGATGGGACTATAGCTTTTCCAAATGGTAGAACAGAGTATTTAAATGATGGTTGGATTTGGAAGTGGGGGAAAAGTAAAATTGAGTGGGCAAGAGAAAATGATTTTATAGAGTTCAGACGAACAGATAAAAAGAAGTGTGGATGGTCAGTTTGTTATAAAAACTATCTAAAAGTCGATAATGAAAATAGACCAATAGAGCGATCAGCACCACATAAGAATCTCATAACTGATGTTCTAAATGCTAATGCGGCTACTATCATGAAAACATTATTTGGAACTAATAACTATTTCAATTATTCTAAGCCTGTTGAATTAATAAGTAAATTGATAGGATTTGTACAAACTGAAGATTCGATTATTCTTGATTTTTTTAGTGGTAGCGCTACAACAGCTCATGCAACTATGCAATTGAATGCTGAAGATGGTGGTCATCGCAAATTTATTATGGTCCAATTGCCTGAACTTTGTGATGAGAAAAGTGAAGCATTTAAAGCAGGTTATAAAAACATATGCGAAATCGGCAAAGAAAGAATAAGAAGAGCTGGTAAGAAAATAAAAGAAGAAAGTCCACTCACAACACTAGATCTTGATACAGGATTCCGTGTTCTTAAACTCGATGATTCCAATATGACAGATGTTTACTACAATCCATCAGAATATAGTCAAGATTTATTATCATCATTAGAATCAAACATCAAACTTGATCGTACCGACTTAGACCTACTTTTCGGTTGTCTATTAGAATGGGGTCTCCCTTTATCTCTTCCATACAGTTCAGAAGAAATAGATGGCTGTACTGTACATGATTATAATGATGGTGATCTTATTGCATGCTTTGATGAAAATGTACCAGATAGCGTAGTAAAAGCAATTGCTAAGAAACAACCACTTCGTGCAGTATTTCGTGACAGTAGTTTTTCAGATAGTCCATCAAAGATTAATGTTGGTGAAATATTTAAATTATTAGCACCTGATACAAGAGTGAAAGTTATTTAAGGAGGTTGGCTATGAAGCTACAATGTAAGCATAAAAAATTCCAAGCAGATGCAGCTAAAGCATTTGCTGGCCAGCCTTATTTAACTCCTTCTTATATGATGGATAAAGGTTCAGGACTTTACCAACAATCAATAACTGAAGAATATTTTACCGGTTGGCGTAATCATAAGATTGTATCTTAATTAATTGACGGTTTAATCTTAGAAAATATAAGAAAAATACGAAGATATAGATTTAAATCATTATGAGAAAAATTTTGACTTATTTATTATATTTGATAAAAAGTATTAGAAATACTTTTTTCTATAGATTTAAGTCATGTTCGAAAATTTTTAGGAGGAGACTCAAATGGAAAAAATGAAAATGGAATCAGTCGATATGACCGCTCAAAATATAGATAAAATAGGTGCTATTTTCCCCAATTGCATCACAGAAACAGTTGATGAAAATGGAAATCCTAAAAAAACTATCAACTTCGAATTATTAAAGCAGATGCTTTCAGGTGATGTTCTTGAAGGCGATGAAGCTTATGAGTTTACATGGGTTGGAAAGAAAGCTGCAATTGTGGAAGCCAACAGACCTATTCGAAAAACACTTCGCCCGTGCAAGGATAAATCTGTTGATTGGGATAGTACGAAAAATTTATATATAGAGGGTGATAATCTAGATGTTTTAAAACTTTTACAAGAAAGTTATTTAGGTAAAATTAATATGATTTATATTGATCCACCTTATAATACTGGTAGTGATTCATTTATCTATCCCGATAATTATGTTATGGATGATGAAGATTATGATTCGGGTATTGGATTATATGATGATTTAGGTAATAAGTTATTTCAAGAAAATACAAGAAGCAATTCTAAATTTCACTCAGCTTGGATTTCTATGATGTATACACGTTTATCTTTATGTAGAAATTTATTGTCTGATAAAGGCGCCATATTTATTCAAATTGATGAAGGTGAATTATTTAATTTGAAACAGGTTGCAGATGAAGTTTTTGGAAGTGCAAATTTCTGTAACGTTATTTCTATAAAAACTAAAGTTGCAGGTGTTAGTGGTAGTTATATGGGTAAGAGTCTTCAAAATAATACTGAATATATATTGTTTTATTGTAGAAATGCTTCGGAACTAATGATAAATATGATGCCAAAAAAGAAACAGGAATTGATGGATTATATTCATACATATGCAGAAAATGGAAAGAGTTGGAAATACACTAGTGTCTTAGTTACTACTGGAGAAAGGAAATTTATTAAAACTATTCTTACTGGAAATGGTGATGAAATAAAGATTTATTCACATTCAAATTATAAGTTTCAATCTATTAGTCAAATTGCTGAAAAGGAATTTGGTGGAGACTTAAAAAAAGCATATTATGCTAATATTGAAAAAATTTTTAGAACTACAAATGCACAAACGTCAATCAGAAAAAGAGTTATGGAAGAGTCAACAGATATATCATCTGAACTTATTAGTATTGATTATGTTCCCACTAAAGGAAAAAATGCTGGACAAGTAACAACTATATATTATAAAGATGCTGTTCGAAATATGGTTACATATTTAAAAGAGGTTGTATCAATTGAAAAAGATGGTATTTACAAATTGGATAATGCTGGGAATTTATGGGATGATATAAACTATAATAATTTAGCTAATGAATCGGGAATTTCCTTTCCTAATGGGCAAAAACCAATTCAATTACTTGAAAGACTTATTCAGATGATAGATGATGGACATGGAACAATTTTAGATTTTTTTTCTGGCTCAGGTTCGACGGCGCATGCAGTTATGCATTTGAACTCTCAAGATTTGGGAAAACGAAAGTATATTATGGTCCAGTTGCCTGAACGATGTGATAAAAAGATAAAAGGGTATAATACGATTTGTGATGTTGCTATTGAAAGATTGAAGTTGGCAGGTAATAAGCTAGTTGATTCTAATCCGTTGTTATTATCGGATTTAGATATCGGTTTTAGAGTTTTTAAACTCGATGATTCTAATATGACAGATGTTTACTACAATCCATCAGAATATAGTCAAGATTTATTATCATCATTGGAATCAAACATCAAACCAGATCGCACAGATTTAGACCTATTATTTGGTTGTCTATTAGAGTGGGGTCTTCCTTTATCTCTTCCATATAGTTCAGAAGAAATAGATGGCTGTACTGTACATGATTATAATGATGGTGATCTTATTGCATGCTTTGATGAAAATGTACCAGATAGCGTAGTAAAAGCAATTGCTAAGAAACAACCACTTCGTGTAGTATTCCGTGATAGCAGCTTCTCAGATAGTCCATCTAAGATTAATGTAGGTGAAATATTTAAGTTATTAGCACCTGATACAAGAGTGAAAGTTATATAGGGAGGTTAGCTATGAAACTACAATTTAAACATCAAAAATTTCAAGCAGATGCAGCTAAAGCAGTTGTAGATGTATTTGCTGGTCAACCTTATTTAACTCCTTCCTATATGATGGACAAAGGTTCAGGACTTTATCAACAATCAATAACTGAAGAAGAAGATTTTACTGGTTGGAGTAACCATAAGATTGTACCTCAACTAACTGATGGTCAAGTCTTAGAGAATATAAGAAAAATACAAAGGAAAAACCAGATAGAGCCTTCAGCAGATTTAGAAGGAAGATATAATCTTACAATAGACATGGAAACGGGTGTTGGTAAGACATACACTTACATCAAAACAATGTATGAACTTAATAAGCACTATGGGTGGAGTAAGTTTATTGTAGTTGTTCCTAGTATTGCTATTCGTGAAGGTGTTTATAAGTCTTTCCAAGTTACACAGGAACACTTTGCTGAAGAGTATGGAAAAAAAGTACGTTTCTTTATCTATAATTCTTCTCAGTTAACAGAAATCGATCGTTTTGCATCAGATAATTCTATTAATGTAATGATTATCAATTCACAGGCATTTAACGCAAGAGGTAAAGATGCAAGACGTATTTATATGAAACTAGATGAATTCCGTTCACGCCGTCCTATTGATATTATTGCAAAAACTAATCCAATTCTTATTATTGATGAACCTCAGTCAGTAGAAGGTAAGAAGACAAAAGAAACTCTTAAACAGTTTAATCCACTTTTAACGCTAAGATATTCAGCTACTCATAAGAGTGACAGTATATACAACATGGTTTATCGTTTAGATGCTATGGAAGCCTACAACAAGCGTCTTGTTAAGAAAATTGCTGTTAAGGGTATTGTTGAATCTGGAACAACTGCTACTGAAAGTTATGTCTATCTAGAAAGCATCAATCTATCTAAATCAGCACCTACTGCAACTATTCAATTTGATTGCAAAGGTGCTAAAGGTATTCATAATATCACTAGAGTTGTATCAGAAGGATATAACCTTTATGACAACTCAGGTCATATGGAAGAATATAAACAAGGGTTTGTTGTGTCTAGAATTGATGGACGTGATGATTCTATAGAATTTATCAATGGTGTTAAGTTATATGCTGGGGATGTTATTGGTGAAGTCAGTGAAGAACAGATTCGTCGTATACAGATAAGAGAAACAATTCTTTCTCATATCCAAAGAGAACGTGAATTATTTTATAAGGGAATTAAAGTATTATCATTATTCTTCATAGATGAAGTTGCTAAATATAAACAATATGATTCTGCAGGTGTTGCTCATAATGGTATATATGCTGATATATTTGAAGAAGAATATAATGATATTATTAATAATCTTCAAATTAAATTTGGTGAAGATGACTATATGAAATATCTTGATTCTATTCCTGCAGAGAAAACTCATGCTGGGTATTTCTCTATAGATAAAAAGGGAAAGATGATTGATAGTAAGGCAAATGAAAAGCGAGAAAACTCTAAAGAAAAAATGTCGAATGATGTTGATGCATACGACCTTATTATGAAAAATAAAGAGCTTCTTCTTGATAGAAATCCTAAAAGATCACCTGTTCGATTTATCTTTTCACATTCTGCATTACGTGAAGGATGGGATAACCCTAACGTATTCCAGATTTGTACTTTGAAGCAAAGTAGTAGCGACGTTCGTAAGCGTCAGGAAGTAGGTCGTGGACTTCGTTTATGCGTTAACCAAGATGGTGAGCGTATGGACGCAAATGTTCTTGGTAATGATGTGCATAAAGTAAATGTACTTACAGTTATAGCAAGTGAAAGCTATGATAGTTTTGCGAAAGGATTGCAGACTGAAATAGCAGCAGCTGTGGCTGATAGACCTAAAGCAGTTACTCCTGAATTATTTATTGGTAAAGTAATCAAAGATGAAAGAGGTAACGAACAAGTTGTTGATGGTGATACAGGAAGAGCAATTCATTTTGATTTGATTGTTAATGGATATATTGATAAAAAGGGTGCTCTTACAGATAAATACTACGAAGATAAAGCAAACGGTGAATTGAAGATTGCAGAGGAAGTATCTGATTCTGCAGATTCTGTTATTGAAATCATTGATTCAATTTACAGTGATAGATCAATGAAACCGGAAAATGCACGTAGTAATAACGTTGAACTCCAAGTGGATGAGGATAAACTTGCTATGCCTGAATTCAAGGCTTTATGGTCTAGAATTAATTCTAAGTCTGTTTATGTAGTGAACTTTGATACTGATGAACTTATTAGAAAAGCTATTTCTTCTCTTGATAGTAAACTTCGTGTTTCAAAGATTTACTTTAAGGTTGAAGAAGGTGCTATGGAAGACATTAAGTCTAAAGAAGACTTAGCTACCGGTAATGCTTTTATAAAAGATACATCTGGAACATATCAAAGAACAGTTACAGCAAGTTCAAATGTTAAATATGACTTGATTGGGAAACTAGTAGATGATACTGGTCTAACTAGAAAGGCTATTATCCAGATTCTTCAAGGTATAAAGCCATCTGTATTTAATCAGTTTAAAGATAATCCAGAAGAGTTTATTATCAAAGCCGCATCACTTATTAATGATGAGAAAGCAACAGCTATTATTCAGCATATTACATATGATGTAATGGATGAAAAATACGATACTGACATATTTACTGATCCTACTATTAAAGGACGTCTAGGTGTCAACGCAATGAAGGCTAAGAGACATTTATATGATCATGTTGTTTATGATTCTACAAATGAATTAGAGTTTGCGACTGAACTTGATTCAAATAAAGATGTTGCTGTTTATGTTAAACTTCCAGATGGATTCTATATATCAACTCCAGTTGGTCATTATAATCCAGACTGGGCTATTGCATTTTATGAAGGAACAGTTAAACATATATATTTTGTGGCTGAAACAAAAGGTTCTATGAATTCAATGCAGTTACGCTTAATAGAGGAATCAAAGATTCATTGTGCAAGAGAACATTTTAAAGCTATAAGTAATAATGAAGTTGTTTATGATGTTGTAGATAGTTACAAGTCATTGCTTGATATCGTTACAAAGTAATAAGTTATAAATATTGGATTCTCATAGTCCTTTGAAAGGAGACTATTCTGAACTTATTGTTAGTTTAAGTGGTGTCTTAGTCAGGATAATTGAGAATCCATTTTAAATTTATAGTGAATAGTAGTAGTTTCATTGTAAGTGCAAAATTATATAGTATATCTAAAACGGGTAATCAAAGTATTGTTATGCCCTTTTAATACTATGATGAACATCTTGGAATATTTGAAGATTTTAAATAATGGATTTGCAAAACATGTTACGTTGACATCTATATGAATCGAGTGATGAATCGAGCAATCTTCCGATTGTGGAATACTTTATTATGATAATCATTTGTTTATGACATATCATTAGTGGATAAGCGTGTTATAATTACCAAATAGATGTATTGGCAAGTTTTACAATTGAATGGAGGGATAATAAGTGAGATATTGTATAAAAAATATGAAAATGACAGATGCTTTAGTTTTTTCAGAGCAATTGAAGGAATTAGAATCTACAGAGACTGTAGAGTTTAATTTTTCAGGTCGATGGAAAGTTCGGCCTTTAGGAATGTTAGTTATTGGAGCTATGATACGAAAGTATAGAAGTAAATATGCTGATAATCGTTTTATTGTTTCTGGATATGGGGATAAAAGCTATTTAGGAACAATGGGGTTCTTCAAATATATATCACCACAATTAGAAATAGGAAAATTTCCAGGTGAATCAAAAGGAAGTGATAATTATATTCCTATAACAGCTATTGAATTTAATGAATTAAAAGAAGATAACTATAAAAAAGGTAATTATGCTGTTATGGGTGATTTGATAGAAAAAGAATCTGGCCGCCTTGCAAAAGTAATTAGCAGGGATAACGTAGAATTACATAAGCTACTCACTTATTTGATTAGGGAGATACTTCGTAATACACATGAACATGCTAAAACTGATACTTCTTGGATCTGTGGTCAGTATTGGCCTTCTTATAATGAAGCAGAAATAGGCATTATTGATGAAGGAATAGGAATATTTGAAAGTTTGGGACTAAACGAAGCACATAAAAAATACATTACTGATAATAAAAGTGCTTTACAGTGGGCTTTAAAAGCAGGTATTTCAGAATCATTTAGACCATCAAAAAAAGATGTGGGCAATGGTGAATGGGCAAACTCAGGATATGGATTATATATGGCAAGTGAAATATGTAGATATTTACATGGTAGCTTTTTACTCATGAGCTATGGTAATTATATTCTAATAGATGATGGTAAGACTCATATGGGAGAAACTTCATTTGAAGGTACGGCGATACGAATTCTTATTCCTACTAATAACATCAATAATGCAAAAGATATTATTTCTCATATTGCGAATAAAGGTGAAAATGAATCAAGGAAAATTAAGAATGCATTTAAGAAAGCTTCTGTACCTTCAAGGGGGTTAATAGATGAATTAAATATAGACTTATGATATTGATTAAATGGAAAGGATTGATTAAGAATTGAATATAGATAATTATCTTGAAGGTGTATATCGTCAGATAGCCTATTGTGAAAGTGATGAATATGGTTGGCTATATAAAGGTTTTAACAATGATAAAATACAGATTATTTTTTCAACATTGCACAATTTGATTAATAAATGTTATGAAAAGATGAATACTAGGTTACCAACGGTAGACAATGTTTCTCACTATTGGGCAGAAGAGAGTAGAAATTTATTGTTTGCAATAGAGTTAATTAATGATTTGCAATATAAATTAAAAAATACTGAAAGTGCTTTCGGATTGGATGAGTATTATTCAGAGATTTTAGAAAAATGCAAAAGTTTTCTAAAAAAAATTGGTGGTAGCACAATACCATCATTTATGGATCAAGTGGTTATTTATTATACAATTCCAATTTTCATCAAGAAAGATAGTGTTAAGATTGAAAGTGATGTAACGCATAATTATTATAATCTGAAATTAATTGGTGAAGGTTCATATGCCAAGGTGTTTAAGTATTACGATCAGTTTTATAATAAAAAATTTGCTTTAAAAAGAGCACTGCCAAATTTGGATGAAAAAGAAGTTAAAAGATTTAAACAAGAATTTAAACAGCTACATTCACTATCACATCCTTATATTATTGAAGTATACAGATACGATGAAGCAAATAATGAATATATTATGGAATATTTGGATATGACACTTGAACAGTACATACAAGCAAATAATACTAAATTATCTTTGAAATCTAGAAAGAGAATCTGTTTTCAAATTCTTAGTGCATTTAATTATATTCATTCAAAAGGTTTGTTGCATAGAGATATAAGTCCGAAAAATATTTTGATAAAACAACATGATGGATTAATAGTTGCAAAAGTATCTGATTTTGGTTTAGTTAAAGTTCCAAATAGTCAGTTAACAACAGCTGATACAGAATTTAAAGGTTATTTTAATGACCCTCAGCTAAAGTTAGACGGTTTTTCAAGTTATAGTATGGTACATGAAATCTATGCACTTACTTATTTAATGTATTATATTTTGACCGGAAGGACAAATATATCGGATATTGATAATTCAGCAATTGATAAGTTTGTCAAAAAGGGGCTTGCATCAAATACTTCTGAACGTTATGCAAATGTTAATGAAATGATTGATGTAATAAGAAAAATTAAATAACTATTCTTTAGTTAATATATATTCTAAGGAGCCTATTATGACTCCTTTAGTTTTATCATTTTATTCTTATGATTATACTAATCGTCTTTTCTCCCCCCCCACTCGTCATAATCTGATGACTGGACAGAAATAGAAAGTTCAATCACTTCAATGAGCTGATAATATTTATTCCGACTAGGTTGACCAAATGTTTCGATATGCCTGACCAACAATTCCGACAAGATTGATCAACTAACTAATTTATATATGTTTCCTAGAACGGTTAACACCCGTTCTTTTATATTAAAAAAAATAATTTTTAAACCCCTCATAAAAGGCACTGTAGAACTCTAACTCAACACATTTCTTTTAAAAATAGACTAAAATAGAACTATAGAAAGAGGGAACATCAATCATATGAAAGAAAATCACAATAAAGATAACATATTATTTTATTTCGTATTATTTAGTTTCATTGTTTCAATATTATTAGGGCTTATAATACTTATTACAGATTTCATGAAAGGTCCAATACCTAATTATCTAAAGTATGGCTTTAAGACTACAGAAGTCGCAGAAATGTATCAAAAAGAATATGTACCAGAAATACAAGAATATATTCAAACAAGTAATCTTCCAGATGTTACTATTAAGGTAGATCGTTGTTCATATGCTGAATACAATAAAGCATATGGTGTACCTGTATATCAACTAGACTTCACTTATTCAAGTCATACAGTTGATAATTATTATAAATCAGCTATTGATTCTAAACGTGGTGCAAAAGACTTATTCTACAAGATACTAGAAGTAAACGGGAATAAGAATTATTATGAGAATGAATCTAAAATATTTTGGGATGGTGAACCTTTTGAATCAGAAGGAAGAATGGTATTCTTTCAAGAAGATGATAGATTTCTAATGAAATTATCTGGTGACAAGCATAATTATGAAATAGAAAATCAACAGTATTATGATAAGCTCACTATTGATGGTGAATTAGTATATGAAATAAATAAACCTGGACCAAGCACTTACACTCCATCAAAACCTAAGAAGGAATACAATAGTTATGGATCAAGTGAATCATCTAGTAGTTATAATGATGGCTATAATTCAGCAATAGATGATGGCGATTATGATCATGATAGATACCGTACTGATCCTTCTTATAGACAAGGTGTAGATGATGGTTTTGATGAAACAGGAGAAGATTATTAAAAGAATATTTGAGTATTCAATACTTAGACAGAGGTGTGCTGTAAGGCAACAACTCACTTGAATAATCGTATAGACAAGATAGTTCAGGATTAAATGAAAGAAAGTGCTGTTGTGTGATGGAAAGTTAGAAGGTTTATTTTTTGACTTTTATCTTAATTGAATATGATTAGAAAATGTTTTGTATTATTATATAAATAGTGTAGTTTTACTGATGCTCAAACAAGGTATGTTAACTACATCATAAAAATTGTTATGGATATAATGCATGCCTTAGGGTATGACATAGAACTATATTTAATAAAGAAAGCAGAGGTATAAGATTATGGCGTATGAATCACCATTAACAATTGCAGATGTTGTAAAGGATATATCTGCGAATAAATATGTGCTTCCATCTATACAGAGAGAGTTTGTATGGAGTACATCTCAAATAGAAAAACTTTTTGATAGTGTAATGCAGGATTACCCGTTTGGAGCATTTCTGTTTTGGGAACTATCTAAGGATCAAAACACTCTCTATGATTTTTATTCTTTTTTACAGAATTATCATGAGAAAAATGCAAGACATAATCCAAAGGTTAACTTAACTGGGAATGACAATGTTATGGCTGTTTTGGATGGTCAACAAAGATTGACATCTATTTATATTGGGTTAAAAGGAACCTATGCATACAAGATACCGTTCAAGCAGTGGAAGAATAACTCTGCATTCCCAGAGAGAAAACTCTATTTAAATATTGTCGAACAAGCGAAAGATGAAACGCTTAAATACGAGTTTTCATTTCTTGCTGCTGATGAGGTGAAGAATGATAAAGATCATTACTGGTTTCAAGTAGGAAAGATATTAGACATGACAGAATTAGGAACTGTTATGAATTATCTAATGCAAAATATAGCTTTTTCTGGTAATTACACACAGGAACAGTGCCTCTTTGCAAATGATACATTGTCACAGCTTTTTAAGGTAATCCATACTCAGCCTAGTATCAGCTATTACAAAGTGAAATCAGAGAAACTAGATAAAGTTCTACAAATTTTCATTCGTGTTAATAGTGGTGGCACAGTACTGAGTTACTCAGATTTGTTATTATCGATTGCCACAGCACAGTGGGAAACTTTAGATGCAAGAAAAGAAATCACAGAGTTTGTTGATTATATCAACACAATAGGTTCTGGATTTAATGTGAATAAGGATTTTATTCTAAAAGCTTCACTAGTATTAACTGGCTTTAGTGATATTGCTTTTAAGGTCGATAATTTCAACAAACAAAATATGCTCAAGATTGAGCAGAATTGGCAAATGATAAAAACATCTATTACACAAGCATTTTTACTTGTTTCAAGCTTTGGATTATCAAGAGATAGCTTAAAATCTAATAATGCTGTTATTCCAATTGCTTATTATCTTATGACAATCGGTAATCCGAATAATTTTGAGGTATCTTCTAATACTATTAATAATAGGAAGAAAATTAAGAAATGGCTGACAATGTCTTTGATAAAGAGAGCGTTTAGCGGACAGTCTGACAGCATTCTTCGCCCGTTACGTGAAATCATCAAAGCGAATGGAAATAACGAATTTCCACTGGATGAGATTATCAAAAGGTTAAGAGGAACAAGCAAATCAATTATATTTACGGATGATGATATTGATAGTTTATTGGAACTCCAATATGGACGTGCAGATACTTTGATGATCCTCATGATGTTGTATCCTTCTTTGGATTATAACAACAAGTTCCATGTAGACCACATTTATCCAAAAAGTAAGTTTACGAAGAGCTCTCTACAAAAGAAGGGAATCGCAAAGGATAAAATTGAGGAGTATATGGATCATGTGAATGATATTAGTAATCTTCAGCTCTTAGCTGCTATTCCAAATATTGAAAAACAGGACAAGGATTTTGAAGTTTGGTTTGCAGAAAACTATCCAACTGATACCGATAAAATTCAGTACCGCAAAATAAATTATCTACCAGATATGCAATATAACTATGATTCGTTTTTGGAATTTGTTTCTTATAGAAGACAACTATTGAAGAAGCAATTAGAGAGTGAATTAAAGTAAGAGAGAGGCGATTAGCATGTATGATAATCTAACTAAATATTTAGACGAGTTCACAGGAACAGAATTTGGTACATGGATTATTGACAAGAAGAATGATGGAACACCAGAACATCCACTTCAGTTCCCTTTTGTTAACTATTCAAGAGTTGTAGACCAGTTTATTCATGATGTCTATTCTTTTGTAGATAACCATGAAGAGATGGGATTACATAGTTATATAAAAATCCTAGAAGATAATGGCATCAAATGGAGTTGGAAACCAATGGTTAAAGCAGAAGTAGATAATTTAGATGCTCAATGTATTATTGCCTTAATTTTTGGTGCTATTCGTGCTGATAGATTTGGTGAGGGAACATTACTTGCATTCTTAAAAGATGGTTTTATTACCAAATGGTTAGAAAGACTAAAAACATTGGATGCATATAGTGAGAACGTCGTAGCAAAGTAGAAGTGTAAAACTATATAAAATCTACCGAAAAGACAGTTAAACATTCTTTGACAATGATTTGTTTTGCAACTTGTCAAAAGATGAACTTATGCAGTTATCATCTATAGGTATAAAATAAGACGATTTCTTAACCTGTAACTTATGATCCATTAAAAAACGTTCGAGATACGTTAGAAAGAATTGTCTTATTTATGCAATAAATTTACAAGAGTGAGGAGAGTGTATATGTAAAAAAATAATATAGAAGTAGATGTAAAAGTTAAGTGCATAGAAAAAGGAATAACGCAGGCTCAGCTTGCGGAGAAATCATAAGTATCCAGTCTGTATGTAAATCAAATCATTAAGAATAGCTAAGTGTTGATTAAGATATTTATTCGAATAACGAAAAAATTAGATATGATGTTGAACTTATTTATGTAAAAAGAACGGAGGAGTAGAGATGGAAAAACTAACAGGAGAGGTTGTAGCTGATTATATCAAACAAGGTGGTACAGCATTGCTTGATGTTGTTAGAGATGTGTATGCCGATGGGGCCAATGGCGCGTTTGAAGATGCTATAGAAATCGGTATAGGAAATACAGTATCTGCATTGTATGAGGCGAACGTATCAGATGATAAAATAATTCATTTATTGAATAAGTATTGGGGTATCCCAATGAACGAAGCAGAAGATAGACTATTATTTGAAAAAAGTGAAAGTGTTATTAGGGCTTTAAGATATTATTTGAAAATGCAAGGATACTCTCAAAGTGATATACAGCATTTTATGATTACAAACAAAGCAATCATAAAAATTAAACATGATAGGGAACTATGGAAAATGAAGGATAATCCTGAAAAACTTTTTAAGATCGTACAAAAGGATTAATTAGATGAAACAGGTAACCTATAAGGAATATGAATAATTCCAAAAATATAAAGAAGATAGGCTATATGGCATAGTGCTTACATTTGATGGATTACGTTTACTTTGTGGGGCTGAGAATTATAATCCAGAGGCTATCGGTAAGCGTATACTTGAGGCACTTGCTAATATTGGAATATCTAATATTTTAGGATGAGGTGATAATAATGGGAAACTTTGATTTTAATTATGAACTACCCATTAATTTCGATAAACGTACTCAACAATACCTACAACAGATGAATGCATTTGATGTTGCAAATGCTTTTATAAATTGTAAATATGAGTATGATGATGTTGGTTTAGCATATTATGCTGGACTAAAAGGTGATAATTGGAATAAACATGCTATCGACATTACTTTTGAAGGTCCATCAAAAAGTATAAATTGCTTATCAGAAAAGAAATTAGTGCTTTCTAGTGCAATAGACAGAGCAATAAAATCTAGTGAATCTGGGCTTTTAATAAGAAATATATATTTCTTTGAAGATGATGTTGTTGTTGGGCTGCCAGAGACAAATCAGGATAGATTGAATGCGGATATTGAAACTGCTCAAGTTGTTCTTAATGACCTTATCCAAATTGGAGAGAGAGCTTGCTTAAATTACTCACTAAATAAGGATAGTACGGAAAATAGTATTAATGACTATTTTAGAGATATGTTGTTTGCGAAAGACTATAATGAGGTAAAGGACCAAACTAGACACGGAATATCCGTAAGTGGTAAAGATGCAGCAGAGGTTGATATTTTGCTCACAAAAAAAGGAAAAGAAATAGCTATTTTTGAGGGTCTTAAACTTGATAGTATAAACAAGTCTTATATTGCAACACACATTGATAAGGCGATTATTAACTATAATGCATTAGGAACTGCAACATTTGTTGTTTCGTATGTTAACGTGGAGGACTATGAAGCTTTTTGGGAAAAGTTTTCTTCTTACATAGAAAATTACAATTTTCCATTAGAAGTAAAAAGAGCATATGAAGAAAAATCATATCCTAACGCTTCGACAAGAGTCGCTGATATAATTTTATCGAGAGATGGATATGACTTTCCAGTATATTTTATGACATTTAAAATTAGTTGAGTTGAAAAGAGGCCTCTTGATGGTCGTAGCAGTTAATTGTTCAATAATGTACCATGCGGATATCGTTCGATGGGTTTCAATTGTACCATGTGCAATTCGTTCAATGGTACAAAGGTTTAGTTGTATCAGTGATGGTGTGGCAACATATCATGCAGAGGGTACTGGAAACAGATATAAGAAAGCTTCCACTGAGTGGTATAAAAAAGTTATTTCGTTAAATGTTGAGAAATTAACGAGGAAAGAGGGAATTTATATGTATGAAAATCTAACTAAATATTTAGATGAGTTCACAGGAACAGAATTTGGTACATGGATTATTGATAAGAAGAATGATGGAACACCAGAACATCCACTTGAATTCCCTTTTGTAGACTATTCAAGAGTTGTAGACCAGTTTATTCAGGATGTCTATTCTTTTGTAGATAACCACGAAGAAATGAAATTACATAGTTACATAAAAATCCTAGAAGATAATAACATCCAATGGAGTGCTGAACCAATGTCTAAAGCAGAGGTGGATTATTTAGATGCTAGATGTGTTCTCGCTTTGATTTATGGTGCTATTCGTGCAGAAAGATTTTGTGATGGGGCATTACTGGGATTCCTAAAAGATGGTTTTATTACAAAATGGCTAGAAAGACTAAAAACATTGGACAAAGATTAAACATTCTACAATGATTTCTTTCTCAACCTAATAATAGATAAACTTATGTAAGAATTATCTATAAGTATAAAACAAGACAATTAATTAAAAAAATACTTGAATAAGTATATTGTAAGTGCTATCATTTCACCGTGTGAAAAACGTATAGGATTGTTACTATTGAATTAGGCAAGACCAAAGTAAACCTTCTTTTTTAGAGGGGTACTTTGGTCTTTTTTGTTGGTCCTATATAGATAAGAAAGGAAAAGGGATAATGAACAAAAAACAAGGTGTTATTGGATTAGTTGCAACTGTCATGATTGCGAATGCTGCATTTGTTGATGTAAGACCAGTCTATGCTGTAGAAAACTTAAATCTTGCTAAAGGATGTACTGTTAATGCAAGTAGTTATGAAGTAGATTCTACATCACCAAGTAAAGCAGTAGATGGTGATATTAAGACTCGCTGGGGAACTGCACAGAATAAGGCAGATAATGAATGGATTGAAATTAATCTAGGTGGAGAAAAGACAGTACGTCAGATTAATATCAATTTCGAAAGAACGGATGATGCACAGAATATTCTAGGCTATAAGATTGAACTAGAAGAAAACGGACAATATAAAGAAGTATATAGAAAGACTACTAAAGCTAAACAAGCTGAAATCATTCAGTTAGATAAAGATCATCAAGCCACTAAAGTAAAGGTAACTGTACTTTCTGCAGATGCAGGTACAATCAACTGGAAAAATGTCGGAATCAATGAAATTGAAGTCTATAGTAGAATCATTGAAAAAGCAGATGCTACGCCTAATAAGAACCATATGGCAAATGCTACAGTCACTGCATCAAGTAGTGAAGCTAATACACTTAGTCCAGATAAAGTAAAAGATGGAAGCACAGAAAAAGCGAACCGCTGGGCAAGTGATTATGAAAATCCAACTACTAATATCTGGTTAAATACTAAATTTGATGGATTGACTCTCGTTAAGGAACTTAAGATTCATTTCTTTGAAAGAGATGTAGCACCAATGCCATCTAACGTAAAGAGTTTTGATATCAAATACAAAGATAAAGATGGTGTAGAAAAACTTGCAAAGAGCTTTACTAATACCAAAAAGGGTGACGGTTATAATAACGAAGTTGTTGTTAAGTTCAATGACCCTATTGAAGCAAAAGAATTAAAACTATGTAACTTTGTTGCTGAAGCAGCATCATGGAATAACGTAAGTATTGCTGAAATGGAAGTTTATTCTAATGAACAAACAGCACAGACTGCTACTCTAAACTCTGTTGTCTCTTCTATTGAATCTCAGAGTAAGACAATTGAAGCAAGTGTGAATACATTAGATATGCCAGCTGTACCAGAAGGATTTACTGTAAGAATCAATGGTGCAGACCTTGAACAGATCATTGGTGATGATGGTAAGATTGTCCATCCATTAGTTGATAAGAATGTAAAAGTCTCTTATGTAGTTACAGAAACTTCTACAGGAAAAGAAAAGAAGACTGCAGATGTTGACTATGTTGTAAAAGGTATTAATGAACAAGTGATAGGTAAGAATGCGAAACCTACTGTTATTCCAGAAATCCAGGAATGGCATTCAAACTCAACAGAACAGATTTCTGTTAACGCATTAAAGACAGTAACTTATACCGATGATAAGTTAAAAACTGTTGTAGATGAATTTGTACGTGATTATAAAGATTTCACAGGTATTAACCTTACAGTGAAAAAAGGTGCTTCTCAGGCTAATGCATTCAACTTTGAATTAAAAGCACCAGATACTCTTCTAGGTGATGAAGGATATACAATGGATATCCAGAAAGATCGTATCAATGTTGCTTCTGTTCATACAACAGGTAACATGTATGGTATGCAGACAATCCTTCAGATGTATAAAGAAGACAATGAAGGCTATAAGATTGGTAAAATGCGTGACTATCCTCGTTTCAAGACACGTGGATTCTTATTCGATGTAGCACGTAAACCAGTTTCATTAGATATGATGAAGGAAGTTGCAAGAACAATGCGTTACTATAAGATGAATGACTTCCAGGCTCATTTATCTGATAACTATATCTTCTTAGAACAGTATGGTAAAGGTGATAATGAAAATGAAGCATTTAAAGCCTATGAAGCATTCCGTCTAGAATCAGGATTATCTAACGATAGAGGTGAAACACCTACTGCAAAAGACTATTCTATTTCTAAAAAGGACTTCAGAGAATTCATCCAGGGTGAAAGAGCCCTTGGTATGAAGGTAGTACCTGAAATTGATGTTCCTGCGCATGCGACTTCATTTACTAAAGTATGGCCAGAATTGATGGTTCAGAATAAGGTATCACCATTAAACAGTAATAGACCACTTATTGACCATCTTGATGTCTCTAAGAAAGAAACAAAAGATAAGATCAAAGAAATCTTTGATGATTATACAAAAGGTGCTAATCCAGTATTTGATGGAGAAACAACTGTACATATTGGTGCAGATGAATTCTTATCAAACTATACAGCATATCGTGGATTCGTTAATGATTTAGTTCCTCACCTAAAAGAAACAAATACAGTACGTATGTGGGGTGGCTTAACTTGGATCAAAGATAATCCAGTGACTCAGATTAAGAGAGAAGCTATTGATAATGTAGAAATGAACCTTTGGTCAGCTGACTGGGCAGATGGTATTGAAATGTATGATATGGGATATAAGCTTATTAATACAATTGATGACTTTGGTTATATGGTTCCAAATGGAAACAAAGGACGTGCCAATGCTTATGGTGACTTATTAAACGTAAATAGAATCTTCAATCAGTTTGAAGCAAATAAAGTAAGGGTCAGAGGTGGTTCTTATAAGTATGTTCCTGCTGGTGATGATCAGATGTTAGGTGCTGCATTCGCATTATGGAGTGATAACATCGATAAGAGCGCATCAGGTTTAAGTGAATCTGATCTATACTGGCGTTTCTTTGATGCATTACCATTCTATGCAGAAAAGACATGGGCTGCGACTGGTAAGGAAAAAGGCAGTGCAGATGCGCTCGCAAAACTCGCTCAGGATAAGGGAACAGGACCTAATACAAACCCTTATTACAAAGAAAATAAAAAAGGTGAAAACTATGAAAGCTATGATTTCAATAATGGCTTAAAAGATAGTTCTGAAAACAAACGTGACCTTAAAGAAGGAAAGAATACTGAAATCAAGGATAATGCATTAGTATTAAATGATGGCGTAAGTTATGTCACTTCTCCAATTAAGAAGCTTGGAAATGGAAACAAGTTATCATTTGATATTAAGTTAAAGAAACCAGCTAAACCAGGAGATATCCTATTTGAATCAGATGCTGACTATGGAACACATGATATCAGAATCATGGAAGATGGTAAGTTAGGATTTACAAGAGAACTTTATAATTACTATTTTGATTATGAATTACCTGTAGGTAAGACAGTCAATATCACAATCACTACAGCTCAGCAGAAGACAGGTCTTTATGTTAATGGTGAATATGTATGTGATGCAAAAGGTAAATTCATTCATAATGATATTGTAAAGAAAGAAAACATCACACATGCAACTTTCGCATTACCATTAGAAAGAATCGGTTCTAAGACAGAAACAGTTTCTGCAGTTATTGATAACGTAGTAGTTACTGAAAAAGCACCAGAAGTAGATCTTTACAACAAAGCAGCTTGGACAGGAAAAGCAGAATCAGAAACACCAACAGCTCACGGTGGTCAGAATGAAGGTATTATCGGTATGGCATTTGATAATAAAGCTTCTACAATCTGGCATTCAGACTGGTCACAGGCTACAAAAGATAAGGTTCCTACTACATCAGGTGGAGCAGGAAGCGGTAAGGGTGCTGATGGAAGTATCTGGACTGAAATCAAGTTTGATAAAGCATATGAAATCAACCAGGTATCATTTACACCACGTCAGGACTCTAACAGTGGTCAGGTGACTAAAGCATCACTTTATATCCAGACTGAAAAGGATGGAGAATGGGTAGAAGTAGCAAAAGATCAGACATTTGCAGCTAACAAGTCAGAAAAAGTATTTACTTTTGATAAACAGAATGTTTATGGATTCAAGTTTGTTGCAAGTCAGTCAAATGATGGATGGGTTGCTATTTCTGAATTCAATATTGCGAATAAAGAAGTAACTAATAACACTTATACTGTTTATGTAGAAGCAGAAAAAGGTGGAAAAGTAAGTGGTGGTCAGGAAGTTGCAGCAGGTAAATCTGTGACTGTTACTGCAACACCTCATAGAGGATATGTATTTAAGGGATGGTATCGTCCTAACGGTGAAAAAGTATCTGATAAAGCAGAATACGCATTCAATGTATTGGGTAATACATCTTTAATTGCGAAGTTTGAAAGATCTGCTGAAGCAGATGTTAAGATTACAAGTATTCAGAAGTTAGATGATTTGACTGTTCTACAGGGCACTTCATTTGATAAGTTAAATCTACCAGAAAAGATTACTGTTACATTTGGAAACAACGAAACAGAAGAAGTAGATGTTACTTGGAATAAGAATGCTTATAATGCAGATGAATGCAAGACATATATATTAGAAGGTACATTCACATTACCAGAAGGTTTAGTAAATCCAGATGGATTAAAGGCTACAATCAAGGTCACTGTTGAAAAAGCACCCGCTAAGACATATGCAGTTATTGTAGAAACTGATAAGAACATGGGAACTGTTTCTATGGATAAATCAGATGGTACTTATGAAGAAGGTAAAAAAGCGACATTAACAGCTTCAGCTCATGAAGGTTATGAATTTGTAAACTGGACAGATGCAGATGGAAAAGTAGTAAGTACTTCTAACCCATATACATTTGAAGTAAACGCAAATACTACACTTAAAGCAAACTTTAAGAAAGTAGAAGTAACACCAACAGCACCTTCATCAAAAGATATCTTAGATGCAATCATTGCTGGTAATAAAGTACCATCAGTGATTAAGAAGGGCGAAAAAGAACTTGTTCTTCCTAAGGTTCCAGAAGGTTACAACATCAAGATTACTCAGGTAAGTCCTGAAGGTATCATCGCATTAGATGGTAAAGTCACTATGCCTAAGAAGGATACAGATGTTCTTGTTACAATTTCAGTAACAGATGCAGAAGGAAAATCATTCTCAGCAGACTTCATCGTAAAAGTAGAAGGATTAAATGAATCTGATAAGGAAACTCCAAAAGATCCAACTGATGATAAGAAACCTGCTAAGACAGGCGATGTGACATCAATTGCAGGCTGGATTTCTATGATGACAATTGCAGGTGCAATGTTACTTAAGAGAAAAAGAAGATCTTAAAATTCTACCTTTTGAGAGATAGCATGAAAAAATGCTATCTCTTTTTTAGTTGTTGCTATTCTTTCTCTTCGTCCTTTACAATATGAACTATGGAGGTCTCATTATGATTAAGGCAGATACACTATTAAAAATGATCCAAGATGCAATCAATTCTAATAATTATGCTCTTGCAGTACAGTTGACCCAACAACTCTATGCTTTCTACAAAGAGACTCTAGGAGAAAATCATTCAGATACATTAAATACATTAGATGATTTATCTAATTATTGTGATGAATTAGGGGACTACAATCAAGCCATACAGTGTGGTCTACAGGTATATGAAATTTCAAAACAAGTACTTGGCTTGCATCACCAAGACACATTGGCAAGATTAAACAATCTTGCTGCTTATTATGCTCATTTTGGAGAGCATCATCAAGCTATAGGATTATTTCTAAGGGCTTATAATACTGAAAAAGAAATACTCGGAAAATATCATTCATATACTTTACAATAATTTATCTTAACCCCTAATTAAAGGTGTCATAGAAGTCTAACTCAATACATAATAATAAAATATAGAGTATAATAAATGTGAGATGGAGTTTCAGGCTTGCCATATTCTCTTGATTATGAAACGTATTATAAAATACTCTATAAATATTTGAACAATAAGAAGTAGGTGAAACATATGAAGGTTTACGTAAAATGTAAAAAGAATTCTAATTCTGGATTAGTTATTGGGAAAAGTGAAACATTTACAAAAGCGATATATGGCTTTAGTGAATTAGGCTGTGAAATTATACCCTATGAAGTATTAGATGATATATACGATGTCGTTACAAAAGAAGATATAGTAGTTGATTATATTTATCAATGTGAAGAAATATTTAGAAAGTTTGGGTATGATGATGTTCATGTTGATGATTATCCTGAATGCTTAAAGAAGTATTTAGGACGAAAGATTTGGTATGATACGATTGATTCTATTTCTTCTCATGTGGAAAAATGGTCTGCTGGATGGTTTGTTAAACCGGTTAAGTCAAAAGTATTTACAGGAAAAGTTATAAAGAGTATCAAAGATTTAGTTGGATGTGGTAATTGTGAAGAAAACTATGAAGTCATATGCAGTGAAGCAATAGATATTAGAAGAGAATGGCGATGTTTTATTTATTATGATGAAATTTATGATATAAAGCCATATAAAGGGGATTATCATTATACATATGATCCACATGTCATTGATCAGATTATGAAGGATTTTAGAACATGGGAAGAAAGACCAGCAGCCTGCATTATTGATATTGGTGTGACAAGTGATCATAAAACAATAGTAGTAGAATGCAATGATGCTTATTCATCTGGTGATTATGGACTAGAAGACTTCAAATATGCCAGATTTATATCTGCAAGATGGGCTCAGATTTTTGAGCGAGAAGATCCATTCGATTTCAGAAAGTATCAGCCTTGATATTAAGCAATAGATAATAAAAATATAAATAGTGAAAAAACGTTGAATAAATACATCTGCTTATAGAGATACACTTCTATACAATAAAGATTATCATTGGATAAGCTTATTTTAATTACTATAAAGGGGTTGCAACGAATAGACAGTACTTACTAGTACCTTGAACGTTACAGCTCTTTTTTTATATTTGATCTAAGAAGGCTATCTACTATTTAATGTGAGATCCCATTTCAAGGACATTAAATAATAAGGCGCTTAAAACTGATTAGATATAAAGATCTCAATATGATTTAATCGATATTTTCAGCTACACCATATAATTTGGCGCCTAAAAAATAGGCTGTCGCAAACCTCGTTGCTATAGCCTATTCTTCTAATAACCAATCAATTATATTGATCACTTTGATACCTTCATAGTTTCCTAGCGTATATCTATCTAAAGTAAGGATGACTTTTTCATAATTATCCTTAATTTGTTTTAAAGGACGAATTTCTCTATTGAATGTATTTTCGTCTACAAGTGATGCAGTGACTTGTATATAAGTATATACATCATTTCTTTTTGCGATAAAATCGACTTCTGTACGACCATTTCGTCCGATATTCACATTATATCTTCTTCTCAGTAGTTCTAGATAAACGATATTTTCAATTGTGAATCCTAAATCATAGAATTGCTTTGGAAGAATATAATTACGAATTCCTGGATCTACAATATAATATTTCTTATTCGACTTTAAGACTTCTTTACCTGAAACATCCATGACTTCTACTGGGTAATAAAGATAAGATTCACATAATGCTTCAACATAATTACTGATAGTATTAGGAGAAGTCGTTCTTTCGTTAGATTTGAAATAATTAGTAATACTACGTATAGAAACAGGACTTCCAACAACACTTGATAAATATTTGGATATAGCTTTAAGTAACGCAATATCAGTTACACTCTTTGAATTTTTTCTATTAATTCTTTCTTCAATATCCTTTACAATCACAGTATTGTAGATTCCTTCTAGATACATATCAATTTGTTCATTTAGTAATTGTATTTGATGGATATAAGGAAAACCACCTGTTTTTATATATTTTTGAAAAGCCTCTTCTTTATTTGTTTGTGGATTATAGACTTCTTTAAATGATAAAGGGAGAACAGGTATTTCAATATATCGACCACTTAAATAAGTAGCTAACTGACCAGAAAATATATACGAATTAGAACCTGTAATGTAGATATCTATATTCTCTTTTACGTGAAGGCTATCTACAACCTTTTCATAAGAAGGAACATTCTGTATTTCATCTAGAAAAATATACATCATCTTATTCTCTACTAATCTATCTTTAATGTATTGGTAGAGTTTTTTATAATCCTGTAGATCTTCATACTCAAGTTCTTCAAAGTTAATAGAAATAATTTGTGATGGATCAATCCCATTATTTAACAAATATTCTTGATACAATTTTAAAATTGTACTTTTTCCACAACGTCTAATTCCGGTAAGTACTTTTATAATACTTTGATCTTTCCAGGATAATAACTGTTTTAAGTATTCTTTTCTTTCAATCATTTTGTTCACCTCTATTCTGATTAGATTATATCATATTATCTTAATTAATTCAATTTATGTTCAAATATGAGAACACTGATGTGCAAATATGCAATAGTGTTCAAATTTAAGAACACTCATGTAAGAATATTCACTGGTGTTCAATTTTGAGAACACAATAAAAGGGCAGCTGCCTGCCCTTAATTATTCTTGATATAGATTGTTATTTGATCATTTTCATGAATATTCTCTATCATATAAGAATACCTATTTGTCTGTGTATCAAAATCAATATATTCTGCAATCACTTCTTTATCATTGACCTCTACAATAAAGTTAAGTTCTTCTGGAGATAAGATATTCAATGCATTCATTTCAGGATAATACTCTAAATAAATAGTATGATCATCCGTATCATTACTTCCTCTAGATCCACAAAGCGACAATTGATTTAACTGTAGTGAGGCATCCATATTATTCTTGATATCTTTAATGTTGTTTAATCCATCAATCACAAAAGAACCAATCATTTCTGTAAGTGATTCAATAATCTCAATACCCTTGAATTGTTCTCTCTTTTTATAATATTCTTCATTATAATTGTTCTTTCTAATAGACTCATTCACTAAAGCATGATAATAATCATTCTCTAGAATATCCTTTTTATGTTTCTCTAGAAACTCTCTTTCTTCAGGTGTTGGACAAAATGATTTTAAGTACTTAATATATGTTTTAACCATCTCTAAATCAGCGCTCATATGACTCATCACCTTTCTCATTAAGAATCTTATCCGTATTTCTACTTAATAGATCTTGGAATCCTCCCATCCAATCTTTCTTTTTATAATCATAGATGGTTGTACCATTCTTTGACAACATGATTGTATTAAAAGGATTCTCATTCATATAATCACAAATCAAATAAAGCTTCTCACATAAATCAAAATAGGATTCTAATATACTGCATAGAGAAGGCATTTTAAAGAATGATACAATCAAATCCTTATGTTCTTCTGTATAGTCCTTATAGAAGCCCATAATCAACAGATACCACTTCTTTGGTTCATCACATTCTATGTTGAAGTTGATATATTCTAGAAAGTTAGTAAAACCAATATCGTATTCTCTAAAATTCTTACTATCTATAAAACGGAAGAAAGTAAAATAAATATAACCTAATCTGATCAACTGCTTTCTTAACTGTTTTACAATCGTTTTTAATTGTTTCATATTTCTTGTTGTCATCTTATTAGAATCTGATATTGAAGCAGTCAGTTCCGCAACTCCTAATTCATTGAGTTCATTATTATAACTATTAATAATAGGAATCGTATACAACATTGAAAATTTTATAATTAATTCAGCTCTATTTAATCCTAAGACCTTTTCAAAAACTCCTGCAAGTTCACGGATAAACTCACAATTATACTTATCATACATCTTAGAACCAGGATCTAATCTCTTTAACTCAGGAAATTTGATATTAGAAGGTTCTTTACTATGTTTTTGTTTCATTGCTTTATTCTCTTCTTGATTTTTTTTATTTATTTTACATGCAAGCATATAAGAATAAAGAAATGCATTCAAAATATCCACCTTCTTAGGCTTATTCTCAATATCCTTGAATTCTTCCCAATCATACATAGTAGTAAAATAGTTGAACTTCTTAAAGAACTCAACAGAAATATTTTCTTCATCCACAACTATATCATTATTATAAAGTAAACTTTCACTTAACTTATAAGTATACAGTACACCCTTTAAGATATGATCGATTTCAGAACAGATATCATAGAATAAAGAAGCCTTATCCTTAGCAGTCATCTTATCATCACTTTTAAATACAGCATAACCATTATATTGTTTCTTACGTAATAAAGAGTCTTGATCAAGGATATACTTGTCATCTTTCTGCTGATCTAACATATTATTGATTCTATTATGATATTCATTGAATACACTATAATATTCTGCTGTTTTGTACTTTCTACAGAACATATTGGATACATCAATATCATAAAAGTAAGGACAATCAGCAAACATATCATTATCTTTTTTCAAACTTAACATACGATCAAGAGGCACTCTATTTAATTTATAGATAATATTTTTTCTTAAGAACTCTTGATAACTGAGTTCATTGACTCGATTATTCATATCAATAGGAGAATAGACCTTATCTGGATCTAATATTACATCTACTTCCTTTTCGTAGTCACGTTGTCTTTCAATAGACTTCTCTTCATCAAAAACTTTTATACGAGTAGTAAGTTTACGTTTCTTATTGAAGAAAATATAATCAGTACGATCATTTATTTCTTTTAAAAAATCTCTATTAGAATTCACTTTAGAAAAACAATCTTCAGAGATTACTTCTACTTTATAATTCTTATATAACTTGTCTAACTCTGATTTAGTACATTTCACAAACTTTGGTGATATGCTATTTCTTAAATAAATAAGATTGGTGAGTAATTCTATCACTTTTACTTCCTCTTCACCTTCGATTTTGTCAGATAAAAAAAGAAGACTATTCTTGATATCTTCCAAAGCCGTCTTTATATCTTTACCATCTAAACAATAAGGCTTGATATCATTTTCTATAGGTCCATCATTTCTTAGTAGTATTGGATACATATACGGCACCCCCTGTTAATATTATAGTACAAATAAAGGGAAAATAAGAGAGGTAAGTAGATATGAATCTATTGATTTAGTTATTAAAGAATACCATAGAATTAAAAGAGAAAGTTCACAGTATGAATGTCCTGATGAAGAAGATGAAGGTATACCATTTCCATAGTTTTTCTTTTCAAGCGTTAGTTCCTTGAAATTCAAGTATATCCTTAATAGAATGAAATAAGAATATACATAAAGGAGCTAATAAAGATGCTAAGAAAAGATTTCTTATGGGGTGGTGCTGTCACTGCACATCAAAGTGAAGGTGGATATACTGAAGGAGGAAAAGTTCCTGCAGTATGTGACTTAACAGTCACTGGTAAGTTTTCAGACTTTAAGAATGGTATTGATGCATATCATAGATACAAGGAAGACTTTGACTTATATAAAGAGTTAGGCTTTAACGCATACCGTTTCTCTTTAGACTGGTCTAGACTTATGAGTGATGAAAATACGTATAATGAAGAAGGTTTTGCCTTCTATGATGAATTCATAGATGAATTACTAAGGAGAGATATAGAACCTATTCCTACGCTTTATCACTTTGAAATGCCTGTGTTCTTATATGAGAAATACAATGGTTTTGAAAGTAGAAAGGTTGTTGATCTATTTGTAGAATTATGCAAGAAAATCGTAGATCGTTATTGTCATAAAGTAAAATATTGGATTATCTTTAATGAACAGAATGGAATACTACAGAAAGGACCAAAGATGTTCTTTGGTGCTGTATGTCCTGAAGGAGAAAACCCTATTACTCTAGATCATCAAATTATGCATAATACATTAATCGCGCATAGTTTGATTAACGAATACATTCATCAAAAAGGAGGCTATGTTTTAGGTATGGCGACTATTGTACAAAGCTATCCTGAAACATGTCATCCATTAGATACATTAGAATCTATGAAAGCCCAGAGCGAAGCATTTGTATTCCTAGATGTCTTTGCGAGAGGACATTATAACAGTTACTTTCTAGCAAATATGAAAAAAGAAGGGACTATGCCAGTTATAGAAGAAGGGGACTTTGAAATACTTGAAAAGGGTAAAACAGATGCTCTTGCAATAAGTTATTATATGTCTACTATTAGTCATTATGGTGAAGATAGTTTGACTAATGTGGAAGATGTAGTCATTAAGAAGAACCCTTACTTAGAAATGTCTGAATTTGGCTGGACAATAGATCCTATTGGATTACGTATCACTCTAAGACAACTCTATGATAGATATGAAATGCCTATCTATATTGTAGAAAATGGTTATGGATATGATGATCAATTAGTAGATGGTGTTATTAATGATGATTATCGTATTGATTATATGAGAAAACATATTGAAGAGATGAAGAAAGCTGTAGAAGAAGGTGTAGATTGTAGAGGATACTTATCTTGGGGTCCTATTGATATATTAAGCAGTCGTGCACAGATGAAGAAGAGATATGGTTTTGTTTATGTGAATAGAGATAATGATGACTTAAAGGATATGAAAAGAATTAAGAAGAAGTCATTTGAATGGTATAAGAATGTAATAAGTAGTAATGGGGAAGTGTTGTAAACAAGGGGTGAGAACATGAAAGTGACTATGAAAGATATAGCGAAAGAATTGGATATCTCTATTAATGCTGTATCGATTGCATTAAATGATAAGCCAGGTGTAAGTGAATCAATGCGTCTAAAAATATTAAGAACAGCTGATAAAATGGGATATATTAATGAAAAACATCATTATCTTTCAGTCTTTTCTAAATCTAATATTTGTATTCTTATGCAGAGCTATTATGCAAATACAGGACATTTTTATTCTATTGTCTTACGTTCAATCGTTGAACGTGCTAAAGAATTAGGTTATATCTCTATTTTGAATTATTTTGAAGATAACCAATTTGAATTTCCGAATTGTATTATAGATAGAAAAGTAGCTGGTATTTTAGTGGTTGGTAAAATATCGGATCAGAATTTAAATCAGTTGAAAAATACAGGTATTCCTGTAGTTCTTGTGGATTATACATCACTAGGAGATACATGTGATTGTGTTTTAACTCACAATAAACAGGGAGGGTATTTAATCACTCAATATGTTCTTGATAAAGGATATAAAAGAGTTGGATTTTTTGGAGATTTAGAATACTCTTTAAGCTTTTCTGATCGTTTTATGGGATATAAACAAGCTTTAGTAAATAGAAGTATTGCATCTGATATAGAATCATATATAAATCAATACTCCATCCTACATGAAACAGAGAAATATGTATTAGAAAACGATGTTAATAGCATTGTATCATTACTTAAAAAAAGTGAATTACCTGAAGTTTTTGTATGTGCTAATGATTCTAATGCATTTATATTGTTGAATGCTTTGACCTTAATGAATATAAAAGTACCAGATCAAATAGCTATTACTGGCTTTGATGATACACCCCTATGTGATAAAACAATCCCTAAACTTACTACTGTTCAAGTACAAAAAGAATTAATGGGAGAAATTGCGGTCAATAAACTTATAGATCGTATTCATCGTGAAAACGATGTTCAAATGACTCAATTATTATCTACTAAAATAATTGAAAGAGATTCGGTAAAATAATAATTATTCAAGTTAATCCAAATTGAAATTAAAGTATAGGAATGGCATTCTATAATTAGAAAGCGATTACAAAAGGAGGGTTAATGATGAATAAAGTAGTAAAAATAATGATTTCTTTGTTTGTTGTATTCACAATGTCACTATCAAATGTACAAGTGACATTTGGATTAACATCTAATGAAGAAATAAGTATGATCAAAGGAAGGCTAAAGGAACATTTCTTATCTTTAGATACTATTGATGATGGTTCTAAAGTTGAAACATGTTATGTTTCAAAAGCAGTCGATTATCTAAAACTTATAAAAGAAGATGGTTCTTTTGATGATGTTAATTATAAGGCAAATAATAATGCTGCAAATGGAGCAGCATGGTCTCCTTATCTAGCATTAGATCGTCTTCAAGCTATTTCTATAGCTTATAGTAAAGAAGGTAATGCTTTATATAAAAAGCAGGAAGTAGTAAATAAACTAGAGAAAGCTATTAAGTATTGGGCTGAACAAAATCCTCGTTCAACAAACTGGTGGGAAAATCAAGTAGGCGTACAGCTTCGTTTTTCTAGAATGGCTCTATTTCTAGAAGATGTTGTAGATGAAGATACAGAAAATATCATGTTAAAGAAGCTTTTAGAAAAAGTACCAGTTAAATATGGAACAGGTCAAAATAATCTATGGTTTGATCAAAACTATCTTTATTATTATTTGTTGACAGAAGATTCTGAACATTTACATGATATGATCAATAATTATCTGAGTTATTGTTTAGTTACACAGAAGGATGATAAAACATCTGAAGCTGTACAAGTAGACAACAGTTTTTATATGCATGGTAAACAGTTTTATTCAAATGGCTATGGAATGTCTATGTTTAGAGATATGAGTTTCTGGATTTATATGTTGAGAGATACTTCATTTTCATTAGGAAAAGATGTTATTAATCGTATGGCTGATTATATGATTAATGGAACAAGCTGGACAATTAGAGGAGATATTCAAGAATTATATTTAGGTTATCGTGAATATAAATATTCAGTTGGTTATAAGAATTATGCAGCTGAGTATATTGAGCCATTAAAAAGAATGATTGCTTCTGATAAAACACACGCTAAAGAGTATCAAGACATTTTGAATAATATTGAAAACCCACAGATCACAAATGGTAAAAATGGAAACTACTATATGTGGAGATCAGGTTATGCCTCTCATATGAGAAATGATTATGGTGTTAATATAAAAATGGATTCCAATGAAATCATTGGAGGAGAATGGAGAGGAAGCTGGCCTAATGGAAATAAAGGTCAACTTATCTATTGGACTTCATCAGCAACATCTACTATTACTGTTGATGGTGATGAATATGCTACTGTTTATCCAACTTATGATTGGGCACATTGTCCTGGAACAACAACTGCTGCAAGATTAGTACAGGATTATTCTAATTCAGGACGTTTTACTAATGGAACAAGTCATACTATCGGTGTATCGAATGGACAGTATGGCGCTTGTGCTTATGCAATGGATAAAAAAGGAACTCAAGTAAAGAAAGGATATTTCTTCTTTGATGATGAAATTGTAGCACTAGGTTCAGGCATTACATCTAGTGAATCAGTTGAAATCCATACAACACTTAATCAGGCAAAAGCTGATAATGTTTTAGTGGATGGAGATGTGATCTCTCAAGATACTACTAAAACTATTAAAAATAGTAAATGGATTTACAATAATAAAGTTGGATATGTTTTCCCAAATGAAACATCAGTAACTGTTTCTAATGCATATCAGAAAGACAATCCTTCTTTGTGGGCAGAAGAAAAGAAAGCTTCTACTCCAAGAACATTTAAGGCATATATTAATCATGGAATAAAGCCTAGTAATCAGTCATATTCTTATATTATTTTGCCAAATAAGACAAGTAAGAAGGTTTCAGAATATGCTGATAATAATACTATAACTATTGTTGCGAATAATGAAAATATTCAAGCGGTTAGAAATGAAAATCTTAAACAGACACAAATCAATTTTTACAAAGCAGGGACATTAGAATATAAAACAGGATATAAAGTAACGGTTGATCAGCCTTGTAGTTTAATTATTGATGAATCTGAAAATCAAAGAAAAATCACTCTTGCAACATCAGAAAGCCAAAGTAATACTACTATTCAAGTTAAACTTGATTATGGTCAAACTACTACAAAAACTGATTTTATTACGCCATCAGCACCTTATACAGGTTCATCTATGACGTTAAATGAAGATGATAGTAATTTGTACAATGCTAGTTCATCCTTATCACCACATGATGTCAAATCAGCTTTTGATAATGATATGAGTACTTATTGGCAGAGTAAGTCTAATGATGAAGAATGGATCAGCTTTTATGCTGGTAATAGTTATATTTCAGAATTAAATATCAAATGGGGAGATCATTATGCTTCAGATTTTGATATATATACATCTAAAGATGGTAAAACATATACTTATTTAAAATCAGTGAATCAAAATGTGAATGATTATACTGTCAGCATCGGTGGCATATACCCTTATATAAAGATAGTAATGAAGAAAACTAAGGGGTCTTATTATCAAATTAAAGAAATAAGCTGTAAAAGTCAGGATGCATTAACATATAAGAAACCTGTTGAAGTAAGTTCTCAATACAATGATGAATTAAAGAAAGAGAATGCTGTTGATAGCAATACAAATACACGATGGGGTTCAAAGAGAGATAGTAATGATAACTGGATTATTGTAGATTTACAGAAAAATTGTTCAATTAAGGCTTTAAATATTTTATGGGAAGCTGCATGTTCAGATGAATATAGTATTGAGATTTCTTTAGATAAGAAAAACTGGACTACTATAAAAGATAAATTAAAATCAAATCAATCATTATATGATCAATATTTATTTGATGATAATGCTTATG
This sequence comes from Catenibacterium sp. GCM10023432, assembly GCF_042651925.1. Classification (NCBI taxonomy): domain Bacteria; kingdom Bacillati; phylum Bacillota; class Erysipelotrichia; order Erysipelotrichales; family Coprobacillaceae; genus Catenibacterium; species Catenibacterium sp. GCM10023432. The sequence continues at coordinate 40,248 of NZ_JBHSEB010000024.1, forward strand.
GTCGTTATTTAAAGATACATTCTACAAAAACTAGAATTGTTAATGGAAAGAATTATGGAATTAGTATATATGAACTTGTTGCGTATGGTGATGAAGAACAAGAAGATACGAATTATAGTAATATCGCATTAAACAAATCAGTAGAAACAAGTTCACAATATAATGATGAATTAAAGAAAGAAAATGCTGTTGACGGTGATATAAAAACACGTTGGGGATCAATTAGAAACAGTGATGATAATTGGATTATTATTGATTTAGAACAGTATTCAAAAATTAATAAGATTCAAATTGATTGGGAAAATGCCTGCTCTGATGATTATACAATAGAAGTATCTGCTGATAAGAAAACTTGGCAGGTTGTTACTGAAACAAAAACAAATGCATCATTAAGTGATATTCATACATATGATTCATATATTTATGGTCGATATCTTAAAATTCATTCTTATAAAACACGACGTGTGAATAATAAGAATTATGGTATCGGTATTAATGAAGTGGCAGTATATGGTGATAAATCATCAGTAGTTAATGAAAATCAAAACATTGCATTAAATAAACCTTCGTATTCATCTAGTATTTATAAGAGTCAATATGGTTCTGAAAAAGCATTTGATGGAAGCTTAGATAAAACATCAGGTAAAGAATCAAGATGGGTTTCTCAAAGAAGAAAAGATAATTATGGTAAATATGTTGATTATCAATGGATTTATGTAGATTTACAGAATTATTATGATATTTCAAAAATAGTTTTAAATTGGGAAGCAGCATGTGCTAAAAGTTATAAAATCCAGATTTCTTCAAATGGAAAAAACTGGAAGGATATTACTTCAGTAAGTGATGGAAAAGGTGGAAAAAGAGAATTTGACTATACTGACCAAACAGTAGCTAGATATGTAAGAGTAGAATGCCTAGAACCTTCTACTGTTTATGGTTATTCATTATGGGAATTTGAAGTATATGGTAATAGAGTGAAACAGCCAAAGACTACAAATTTAGCACTAAATAAGAAGTCTAGTGCATCTAGTTCATATAAAGCACAATATGATTCTTCCAAGGCATTTGATGGAAGTGAAGATGCAACTTCAGGAAAGGAATCTCGTTGGGTTTCTTTAAGACAGAAAGACAATAAGGAAGATGCCTCAAACCAATGGATTTCTGTTGATCTTGGTGATTATTACAATGTTAATGAGATAAAGTTGAATTGGGAAGGAACTGGAGCAGAGGAATATAAGTTACAGGTTTCTTTAGATGGAGAAACATGGACTGATATTACACATGCACAACATTCTAATGGTGGTATTGAAACATATAATTATAATGGCGTAACAGCTAGATATGTGAAAATGCAGGGAATTAAACCTAACAGTATTTATGGGTATTCATTATGGGAATTTGAAGTATATGGAGATTCACTTGATAAATGTGAACTAACAAATCTATATTATATGAATGTCAATATGGATACTTCTATTTATACACCTGAAACAAAGGAAAGATTCAATCGAGCATTGAATAATACCTACAAGGTGATCAATGAAAATGTTGATTCTTCTACGATATTAGAAACAAAACAAGAGTTTCTAGATAGTATTAATAATTTGAAATTATTAGCTAATTTTGATTATTTGGGTAGTTTAATTAAAGAATGTAAAAATCTTGATGAATCAGTATATGCACCTGCTACTTTTGAAACATTGAAAGATAAGTTACAAGAAGCTGAAATGATCTACAATGATAAAAATAGTAGTCAGGAAAAGATTGATTCTATTTGTGAGGAACTTATTGAAGCAAAAGATAAATTGATTTTCAAGAGCGATAAAACAGATTTAATTGCATTGGTTGATGAAGTGAATAAGCTTGATCGTTCATTGTATATAGATGTTTGTGTAGAGAAATTAGACATTTATTTGAATAAAGCACAAGAAGTAATAAATGATGAAAATGCGAATGAAGGATCTGTCTTAGAAGCATATGAGAATTTGTCTGATGCAAAAGATCTTCTTGTGACTAAAGAATCTTATGAACATCTACAAGAATTGATTACAAAGGCGTTAGACATTGATGAATCTAAATATACAGAAGAATCAATTAAATTACTTACAGACAAGAGAAAGCAAGCTGAAGAAGCTTATAAAGAATCTGTTCCTCAAAATGATAAGGTACAAAAGGCAATATTAGAATTAGAAGCAGCTTTAAATGCTTTAGAAAAGAAGATTGATTACTCTCAGTTAATGGTTATTATTGGTAAAGCTGAATCTATTGATCAAACAAAATATACTGCTTCATCATTGTTGAGAGTGAATAATGAAGTACTTAAAGCGAAAGCACTCATAGATACAGCTGATGTTACTCAAGAAGAAATTGATGAAATGGTTAATACCTTATCAGAGGCTATTGATCATCTTGTTTTAAAAGCAGATAAGACAAAACTTGAAGAGTTGATTTCAAAAATTGATGCTTTAGACATGAGTAAGTATGAAAATACAGATTCTTTAATTACAGTATTAAATCAAAGTAAAGAAGTATTAAAGAATGAAGAAGCTACACAAAGTGAAGTGGATCAAGCTTATGAAATGTTGAATGCTTCATATAAACAGCTTAAACTTAAGTCTGATAATATTGAAATAGCAGAAATACCAACTCAGCATACAAATAAGACTGATAAAAATGAACAGATTAAGACGGGTGATACTACTTATATTAATATGATTGGATGGTCTTTATTGATTATGATGAGTTGCTTAGGAATATTCTTTATAAGAAAGAGAGTATATTAAAAATAAATAATATAGAGAAGATGGCTGCAAAATAGCGCCATCTTTTTTTAAAACGGCAAATGCGTTAATAAATTGAGAAAATTAGCTATATAGAGCTGATTCTCCAAGATAAAAACAGGAAATCTGTTTTTATTTTAGGAATGCTGCGAAATAGTAGAGTACTACTCTTTTGTTCAAAAATACTCGCCAAAAAATGTAGTTGACTATTTATTTGAAAATAGCCTATAATACATACAGGAACAAAAACATCTTGTTTTATGTGATGCAGCGCCTGCGTTGCGTCACTTTTTTTATTTTAGTTGATCTCATAGTACATAAACTATGAGATTTATATTTATACCTTAAACTTGGCATATGGATTGCAATATATATAAGTGAATAAACAATGGAGGTATTCTATGTATGATGTAACAGCAACAGGTGAACTCTTAATAGACTTCACTAGAAATGGTTTAAGTGAACAGAATAACCGTATTTATGAAGCCAATCCAGGAGGCGCACCTTGTAATGTACTTGCTATGCTTGGAAAATTAGGTTATAAAACCGCATTTATTGGAAAAGTAGGAAATGATGAGTTTGGAAAACTATTAAAGAATACAATCTCAGAACAAAAGATTGATTCTATAGGTCTTGTAATGGATTCAGATGCAAAAACAACACTTGCTTTTGTAGATAATGATGAAACAGGAGACCGCAGCTTCTCTATTTATAGAAAGCCAGGCGCAGATATGATGCTTAGGGAAGACGTAGTGAATTATGAATTAATTGATAACTGCCGTACCTTCCACTTTGGTTCTTTATCTATGATGGATGAACTAGTCAGATTCTCTACTTATGCGATGATTGATTATGACAAAAAGAAGAATAAGATCATTTCTTTTGACCCTAATCTAAAACCACCTTTATGTGAAAGTGAAGATCTTGCAGCGAGACAGATCTGGTATGGTATTGAACAATGCGACATTTTAAAGACTGCGGATAACGAGATTGAGTGGTTTACAGGTACGAATGATTAAGATATAGTAATTGAAATCATTAGAGAAAGAAGTGTGAAACAAAAATCAATCAAAACGTATAAAAAAAGACAAACTTAAAAACAAGTTTGAATAATTTAGAAAAAATAGAATAATTGAATATTATGGTTTAGTTAATTTGGAAACGTCAAAGCCTGATTTCTTAAGAAACTCAATTGCTGATTCTTCTGTTAAAACTTGTTGCTTTATAGGTGGCTTAGGATTTCTAAATGATTCATAATCTGAAGGATTAAATGTCTCTCCAGTAAGAATCATATGGTATATACTGACAAGCATCATTCTTGCAATTGCGATAATGGCTTTCTTGTGGCCTCGTCTCTTTTTGATACGAGAATACTTAATTCCAAAATAGCCCTCCTTATCTTTGATTGCTCCAAGAGCGCACTGAACTAATAAAGGTTTTAAATATTGACCTGCTTTAGAAATACGAACTGATTTTTTCTTATTAGCACTTTCGTTGTTTGCAGGTGCTAATCCAGCCCAACAGGTTAGTTGTTTATCTGATTCGAATTGTTTCATATCTACTCCGATTTCTGAAATAATAAGGATTGCAGATAAAGTGCTGATACCTGGTAGTTGGGTGATGTGCATGAATTGATCGAACATTGGTGCTGCACGTTTCATCATTTCGATTTCACAGTTATTAATATGGACTTGTAATTCTTCCATATGAGTCATTGATTCATTCATTTTAAACCTTTGATCAGTTTCGATATTGCAGTGTTTAATGGAATCTAGAATCTTATCTTTATTTTTACACGATCCATGGATGCATTTCAAAATTTTCTCATCTTCAATGATATCTGACTCAAGTACTTCTTTCATGATTGCTTGTGCAGACTTTCCAAACGGATCTGAAAATACAGAACCAATACCGATATTGGAAACTGTCATACAGTTTTGATATCGATTACGTTCAGAGGAACGCATTCCAACCAATCTATAGCGATAGCGAGATATTTCTCGTAAAGCTCTTATTTCTTTGGGCGGTATAAAAGAAAATTTGATTAGATCATGTTTAAATAAATCACAGATCCATTTTGAATCTTTCTTGTCAGTCTTCTTCCCTTTAATTGCTTTGACATATTTTGGATGAGTTAAGTAAATATTGATTTCATCTTCCAAGATGTTGAAAATTGGAATCCAATATTTACCAGTAGATTCCATGCATGCATCAAAGCATTTGTGATTAATGAGCCACTGCTTAAGATTCAGTAAATCAGGGTTTAAAGTTGAAAACGTTTCTTGGATGTATTCGGTAATACGAGTTTTCTTATTAGTAATACCGATTGTAGCCACAATGATATTCTTGTGAACATCCATGCCACAGCAGATTGGTCTAACAATCTTCATAAAAAAAATCTCTCCTTTCATTGAAAGAAGAGAAGTGGCATTGACTGCTATCTAAGCTAATCACTCAGTTGATTGTACAATCATAAGTGTCCTGGCTCTAAGTCCAACTTATTTGTGCTTGAAAAGATAGCGGCGACTTATAAACATTCAGGATATTCTATTTGAGTAAAATTGCCTACTCACCCCTACGTGCTCTGTAGTATACCACCTCTCTTTGATTATACTATTATATCGAGAGGCACACTAGAGTTTTGGTGGATTTGAGTTTGGTTATATATTTGTGTCCGCGCAACGAAGGCGCGGGGAAATGGAGGAAAACATGATAAATTTGCTTCAGAATAATAAGCCACTATTTTTTTAATGTTATCATCCTACTATATCTAAGATAACAGTTGTTAGTTACTCTTAGTATCTTTTTTGATGATTTTCTATTATACTCATAGTATAATAATGATACGAAATAATAAAAATCATATCATAAAGGAGATAAGAACATGAAGCACACTTATTGTACAAATTGCAGAAAAGAAACAACTTATACATTGAAGAAACAGGAAATCAGAAAAGTTATTAAAGATAAGGAATATACTTTCTTGATTACTGTTGCAGTATGTAATGAATGTGGTGAAGAAATATCTCTACCTGGTTTACTAGATTTAAATGTTAAAGAAATAGATTCACAATATAGAGAAAAGGAAAATCTAATTACTATCGAAAATATTAACAGATTATTAAAGATATATGATATTGGGAAAGGACCACTCGCATTAGTTCTTGGTTTTGGTGAAGTGACTATTAAAAGATTTCTAGATGGGCAGGTGCCTTCTCTTGAGTATTCCAATATCATGAAAAAAGCTTTACTTTCTCCTGATTATTTTGATAAGAAATTACAGGAAAATAAAAATAAGATTACTCCAGCTTCTTATAAGAAATCACAAGAAGCAGTGAGTAATCTACAAGAATTATTTGTATTATCAGATAAGATGAGACAGGTTATCGCATATTTATTTAAAGGATTAAATGAAGTTACACCATTGATGCTGCAAAAACTTCTTTATTTAATTCAGGGAACCTCTTATGCCTTATATGATCATCCTATGTTTATAGAACATTCACAGGCATGGGTTCATGGCCCTGTCTATCCTGATGTTTATCATTTATTCAAGCAGTTCAGTTTTAATCCTATTGATGATGATCGATTTGTACTCTTTGAAGAATTAGAGAATACATTAAGTGAAGAAGAATGTCATGTGATTGATTTAGTTATTCATACATATGGTCTCTATAGCACTAAAGTATTAGAAACAATCACTCATACACAGGATCCTTGGATATCAGCTAGAAAAGGCTATGAAGGAACTGTTCCTTCTCATGAACCTATTATAGAGGAAAATATAAGAAACTATTTCCATACATTAGATAGACAATATGACTTTTCTCATAGAGAAGGAATCGATCACTATATTCATGATATTATCATGTAATGACTATGTATCACTTATTATATTCTTTATTCTGTGAATAACTAGAAATCCATCATACAGATTTTAATAGAAACATGCCAATGACAATAATCAGCCTCATAACATGAGTATACTCTTGCGTGAAGTATCTTACCTGCATCCATTAGTCGAGTAAAAATACTATTATCCCTCTTAGGAATATACCCAAGCTTTTCACCATCTATTGTAAGCACCTTAATCGCATTACTATCATATTTATTATCTGCTTCTCTTTCTAATAGAAGAGGGTCATTCTTCTCTAGTTTCTTAAATACATCCTGGTTATCTACATAACGTGTTCCTGCAATATCAGTAAAAGACAAAAAGATTTCATTCATTAAAGGCATAACCACATTCTCTATCCCATTCATTTCTACTGCTTCTAAAATCACATCTTTCATATTATCCATAAATGCTTCCTCCTAACATGCATGCATAACTTTTTCATAACAGGAATATTGTTTATCTAAGTTATATTTATACAATCTGTATATCATGATTTTCTTTTCTAGATACTCTTTTGTTATTTTAGGATTTCTATTTTCAATAGACTCTATTTCTTTTTTGATTCTTTCTATTTGTGTTGTGAGATAGGTCATATCTAATTTTTTTCTAATGGATTGTTTTTCATAATCCACCAACATTTCTATATCTATTAAATCATTTAAATTATTATATCTATATGATTCAACTGCCCGCTCCCATAATGAATGTTGCGGATTAATTCTTTTAATGATTCTTTTGAATATCTTCTTTGCCTGCTTCATATCTTCATCACTTAGATGCTGTTTCACTATTTTCTTATGAGTTCTTAGTTCCTCTAACTCATGCATATAATCTTCTTTCACAGCATCCATATAGCCTTCTAACTCTTCCTTATATATCTTGATATGATGATTCTTACATCGCTGACAATAGGCAATTCTTTTCTTAAGGAAGATACACTCAACCATCAAACTATAATATTCTTTATATGAATCAGCATACATTTGATAATTATCTTTTTGATTCTCTTCAACTTGTTTCTTCAGTTCATCACGCTTAATGATTAAACTTCTATAAAGATTGATTAAGTAGTTTGTTGTAGTAGACATCTTTCTATCCTCCTTTACTATATCATACAACTTTTACTCAAATCATGTATTGAGCAAGACTCTCATAAAGTACATTTATAGGTGTTCAAATATTTTTTTGCGTAATGACTATGTATCACATATTAACTATCTTACTTTGTGCACAAAAAAAAGACAGAGATCAACTCTCTGCCTGCAATACTTTATTAATTGCTTCACTCACACTACTTACCACATCATTGATTTCTTCCTTTAAACTATCAGGAGAACTATGGAAAGTAAAACTATAATCACTTGCCTTAAACAAAGGTAAATCATTATAGGAATCACCAATACCAAGCATCTCATTCGCATTGAGATATTTTTTCATTGCCTTTACACCTGTTCCTTTAGAAACACCTTTTACTACAATATCAATAGAATTATTATTCTGATATCCAGATAATAGAGGATATCTCTCATTAACATCTGATACATAAGAAGCTGCTTCCTTATTTGTATCAAAGACTAAAGAAATACTATAAACCTTTAAGTCTCCAATATCTTCAAAACTATTAATAAGAGTTAATAAAGGATTATTATAATAACCAGTTGCATAGAAATGATGCAAATCATTTGTCTGTACAATGATAGTTGCTTTATTCATATAATAGTTGAATATATCTTTGGCTAGATTCTTATCTATAATATGTTCTTCTATCATTTCCTTATTTCTATCTAATAATAAAGCACCAGAAGAAACAATATAGAAATCAAAAGGAATATCCTCTACATCAAATAAACTACATATAGGTCTTCCTGTACATACACCAAACATATTCTTCTTTTGAAACATACCAATGGCTTCCTTATCCATATCTTTAACTTTTTTATCAAATACTAAAGTTCCATCTAAATCACTTGCAAAAGCTATCATTTTTTATACTCTCCCAATGTATTGATAATCAATTGATGATCCTCATCATGGGCAAGTCCTGATACAATCACACACCCACGTAACTCACCCTTTATAATAAGTGGAAAACCTCCACCACATATCGCAATAGTAGAATCATTCTCATCATATACATGTCTTTCTTCTTGATCTAGAAATACATAATAAGTGCTATGTTGATATCGTTCCACTGTATTCTGCTTTCTATCTAACCATTCTACGCCCTTTTTGCCAGGCATCAAATACTGGAACACAATATCTCCATCTAATACAATTCTAATACGTACTGGTTTACTTGTTTTCTTTACTATTTCATTCCCAATACAATACGCATCTTCTGCATCAAAATGATCAAAACTTAGTTCTTCCTCTAACTTTAATACATCTTCTTTATTCATATTCATCACCTGATTCATTTCTATCACAAATCATCTTACAATGAAACAGTTTTCATATGTATAGAAACAAATGTTCTCTTATTTTTGTTTTTTGATAGAATTGATTGGACTAAAAGTTCAATCATTCACCTGATGATAAATAATCGCATAAAGATTACTTAACACATACTGAAAAGCTAATTGTGAATAGAATGTACTAATTCTATTCTCTTTCTCACAATCAGGAATCATAATCAAATCATCACAATAAGCCATTAATGAATTCTTCTTATTCGCAGTAATAAGCCCAATTCTCACATGATTCCTGCTCAATGTCTGAACACACTCTAGGAGTCTTTCTTGTCCTCTATAACTGATAATAAGTGCATAATCATCCTTGTTCATACGTTTAGAAATATGTCTCTCTTCTCCGAATTGTGTCGCAAGAGTAGGGAATATATTCACCTTTACAAGCTTATTCGTAAAATTAATCACTGTCGTCTGTGTATCCCCATAACTAAACAAAAAGATACGTTTCTTATGGATAATCTCATGTGCCATAGACTTGAGTACATCTATATCTAGACTTGAATACACCTGCTTAATACTCTCCTGATACAAAGAAAACATATTCTTCATAATCTCTTCTGTCGTTTCATTAAACTGAAAAGGTGTCGTATAATCCACACTCTCTACAATATATTTATTCGCTTCTCTTTCTTTAATTAAATCTACTTTTAAAGCCTTATATCCACTATATCCTGTCTTACGGCATAATCTAATAATAGTCGCATTAGAAGTATAAGTCTTTTTCGCTAAATCATTAATAGATAACTCTTCTAATAAATCCAAGTGATTCATTAAATAATCAATCACTTCTTTTTCAGTCTCTGTATATTTATTTTCCTGTGATATATCTAGTATCATGGGCTTCACCTCTCTTTCTATTTTAAGTGAATTTTCTTTGATTAAAAGAGTAAACAACAAGATATCTTTTATACTCTTTCTATGATATCATGTATTAATCTTTTAGGAGGAAATAACATGAATCAGACACAAGATTTCACTAAGGGAGTCATCTGGAAACAGTTGCTTTTTTTCTTTTTTCCTATTCTTATAGGAAGTTTCTTCCAACAGTTATATAACACTGTTGATACAATCATTGTTGGACAAGCAGTAGGCACAAGCGCACTTGCTGCAGTCGGTTCAACAGGAAACTTAACGAATTTAATTGTTAATTTCTATGTAGGCTTATCTACAGGTGCTTCCGTAGTCATCGCCCAATACTATGGTGCACAAAATAATAAGAAAATCCATCAGGCAGTGCATACTTCTTATATCCTTGCAATGGTCAGTGGCATACTCATGATGCTTTTTGGCTTATTTTTTTCATATCAATGTCTAGATGCTATTGGTACACCACATGATATATTGAATGATGCCACTCTCTATATGCAGCTTTACTTCTTATGTATGATTCCAGGTGCAATCTACAACATCGGTGCAGGAATCTTGAGAGCAGTAGGTGACAGTAAAAGACCACTCTATTACTTAATTGTATGTAGTATTGTGAATGTCGTATTTGACTTTATCTTTGTAGTCATCTTCCATCAAGGTATCGCTGGTGCAGCCATTGCGACAGTCATTGCACAATCTGTCTGTGCTATACTTGTCACTATTCAATTAATGCGTACAAATGAAGTCTACAAGCTTACATTATCAAAAATGAAATTTCATTTACCTGTACTAAAGAAGATTATTATGATTGGTGCTCCTGCTGGAATCCAATCTACAATGTATAGTATCTCAAACATTGTCTTACAGAGTCATATCAATGCTTTTGGTACACAAACAATCGCTTCATGGTCAGTTTATGTAAAAATAGATGCATTGTTCTGGATGATGATTGCGGCTATTGGTGCAGCTATCACCACATTCGCAGGCCAAAACTATGGAGCCCATCTCCATGACCGTATTAAAAAGGGGACAAGAACAGCCCTTGCTATGGCTTTTGTTATGACTATTTCAATCAGTACAATACTCTGCTTAACAGGCAGTTATATCACAAGATTATTCTCGTCAGATCCCCATATTATTGAAGAATGTTATAGCTTGATGCTGTTCTTAATGCCATTCTATTTCTTATATTGCTGTGTTGAAATATTCTCAGGGACAATGAGAGGATGTGGAGACTCAATTAAACCAATGATATTAGTATGCCTAGGTATATGTGTACTACGTATTGCCTGGCTCACATTCATTTCACCACACTATCCAACTATTAAAGGTGTTGTTGTCTCTTATCCAGTCACTTGGTTTACGACCTCACTACTCTTTATTATTTACTATAAACATTTCAAAAAGCATCATTTTGATGCCTAACTAGGAAACAAAGTCCAACTTTGTTTCTTTTTTAATACAATTTTAATAATATATTTTCATAGTGATAAAATTTCTTTGACATATATTCAGAATTGGTGTAATTTATAAACATAAAAGAAAAGGGGGATTCATGTGAAAGGATTTTTTGAAAATTTAGGTTTTTTTGCCAGTCGATTCAATCAAGCTATAGTGATTACAGCTGAATTATCGATTATATCATTAGTGGCTGCGACTATTATTGGAATCATTGTTGGATTAGTCAATACTTCAAAAAGTAAGTCAGTGATCATGAAGATATTAAAGGCAATCGCCAACCTTTATATTTATATCATTCGTGGTACACCAATGCTTGTACAAATATTGATTATATATTTTGGCTTGGGACAGATGTTAAGACCAACAGGATTTAGCTGGTTAAATATCGGTGGTACTTTTACTGCTGGTACTGTTGCCCTATCACTTAATGCCGGTGCTTATATGGCAGAAATCGTCAGAGGTGGTATTGAAGCAGTAGATAAAGGACAGATTGAAGCAGCTAGATCACTTGGTTTGACTTATGGTAAAACAATGAAAAAGATTGTCTTACCACAGGCTTTAAGAACGATGTTACCTTCAATCATCAACCAGTTCATTATTTCTATTAAGGATACTTCATTATTATCTGTTATTGGTCTAGCAGAATTGACTAACGTTGGTAAAACAATTGCCGCAACGCAGTCATCTCATATGATGGTCATTTATTGTTTTATGGCTTGTTATTATTTATTTATCTGTACAGTACTTGCACAGGTATCAAAAGTTGTAGAAAAGAGGTTATCTTATGGCAAATAAAAAAGTCTCTGTCAAAAATCTAAAGAAGAACTTTGGTTCTTTAGAGGTTTTAAAAGATATTTCTTTAGAGATTAATGAAGGTGAAGTTATCTGCTTGATTGGTCCTTCAGGATCAGGTAAATCAACATTCTTAAGATGTTTAAACCGTTTAGAAGATATTACAAGTGGCAGTGTTATTATTGATGGTGAAGATATCACAGATCCTAAACTTGATATCAATAAGAAAAGAGAAAACATCGGAATGGTATTCCAACATTTCAATCTTTTCCCACATATGACAGTCAAAGAAAATATTATGCTTGCACCTGTAGAACTCAAGAAGATGACAAAAGAAGAAGCAGAAACAACAGCTTATCAGCTATTAGATAGAGTTGGTCTAAAAGATAAGGCTGACAGTTATCCGGCTCAGTTATCTGGTGGACAGAAACAAAGAGTTGCCATTGCGAGAGCCCTCGCAATGAAGCCTGATATTATGCTTTTTGATGAACCAACAAGTGCTCTTGATCCAGAAATGGTTGGAGAAGTATTAGCTGTTATGAAAGATCTTGCAAGTCAGGGTATGACAATGGTTGTTGTTACTCATGAAATGGGCTTTGCGAGAGAGGTAGGAACTAAAGTTATATTCATGGATGGTGGATATATTGTAGAACAGGGTAATCCATATGATGTCATCAATCATCCACAGCAGCAAAGAACAATAGATTTCTTAAACAAAGTATTATAAGGTATCAACACATAAGTGTAGATATATAAGGGAGGAAACGATTATGAAAATGAAGAAGTTCGGTGCTATTGTATTAGCAGGTTTAATGGCAGTTTCATTAGTAGGTTGTGGAGGAAATTCTAGTAGCAAGAACGAAGAAAAGACTTATGTTATTGCGACTGATAAAACATATCCTCCATTCGAAATGGAAGATGATTCTGGTAAATTAGTTGGTGTCGATATGGACTTAATCAGAGCTATTGCCAAGGATCAGAAATTCAAGATTAAGATTAACTCATTAGGTTTTGATGCTGCATGTACAGCACTAGAATCAGGTGAAGCTGATGGTGTTATTGCAGGTATGTCAATCAATGATGAAAGAAAACAAAAATATGATTTCTCAGACCAGTATTATGAAACAGGTGTTTCAATGGGTGTTGCAAAAAATTCAGGTATTAAAGGTTACGCTGATTTAAAAGGTAAAACTGTAGTTGCTAAAACATCTACTGCAGGATTAAAATATGCTCAGTCTATTAAAGATAAATATGGATTCAAACTAGAAGTTGTAGAAGAATCAACATTCATGTTTGAAAAAGTAAAATCTGGTGAAGCAGCTGCATGTTTTGAAGACTATCCAGTATTAAAATATATGGTTAAAACAGGTCAGTTGAACTTCGATATTCCTTGTGGTAAAGAAAGTCCAGCATATTATGGCTTCGCAGTATTAAAAGGTGAAAACCAAGAATTATTAAAGAAGTTCAACAAAGGTTTAGCTAACCTAAAGAAGAACGGTGAATACGATAAGATCGTCGCTAAGTACGAATAAGACTTATTAAAGAGTGATAAGATATATTTCTTATCATTCTTTTTTTATGATATACTTTATCCATGGAAAAAATGAACTCTATACCACTTATTGGTGGTTTATTGTCCATCTCAGCATTTTTTAATCTATTTCTATAGTGTCAACCATGCTCCTTATTCTTATACAGATATCATTCTGCTTGGCCCCTTATTTTCTTTTGTAGGACTTATTTTTTCTATTATCACTAGAAAAGAAAGAACACTAATTTGGTGGCTAGGCTTATTACTATGTATCTTAGGCTTTTTGGTATGTATCATGGTATTCATGATATTAGTAATATTTCTAATCTCTTAGGAGGAAGTTATGAAGAAATTAATGAGATGTTTATTTATTGTATGTATATTATGTTTTTCTATTTCCCCTGTTTACGCAAGAGCAGGTGGAGGAGGATCAAGTGGAGGTGGTGGAGGAGGAAGCAGCGGTTCTTCAAGTCATGGATCTCCTCCTGTAAGACGTACAACTTCTCCTCAAGATCGTGTTGTTAGTTTAATAACTTTTTCTTTTATATCATATGGTTTTTCATATATGAAAAAATATCGTCGTAGATATAAAGCTATCTCCATGCATAAGGATATGAAAAAAGAATTAGAAGAAAACAATAATTCTTTTTGAATACCCATAATCTACAGGTAACGATTTAAGAGAAGTGTGAAGCAGAAATATTCAGGATATAGACTATCTGTCTATGACTGATAGGAAATGATCTTTGTAGGTATTTCTTGATTTTATCCATGATAGTCTTTCCAATCTTTCTATGGTTAAATCTATACTCCTGTTCATTCAGGAATAAAGGCATCTCTCTTTTAGTTATTCCGTGATATATCCCAGTAATATTATTCTTAATATTACCGATTATTATGTTTAACCAGAGTAGTCTATGATCCCTTTCTTCATAGCTAATCTTCTCATTCTTTACCTGTATTTCTTCATTTAGTGTATTAAAGCCTTTCTCACCATCAGTATTAAATAATGCATCATGTGATAATACACAGCACTTTTCTATGTTTTTCTTAAGTGACAGACCCGTATAATCTGTGATAAGTCTCAATTTGATGAACCTGGGATAGTTATTTTCTTTATCTGTAGATAAAATACCAAGAATAGGTTGCTGCTCACTTGCACGACCTGCTTTATTCTTTGATCTTGCACCAATGTTAAAGACATCAGCCTCGTAGAAAAGGCTGTTAAGCAGCTTATCTGAATTACTTAGTGACATAAGAATTCTACACTTGCTTTCTAGAAGAAGTGCAGTCTTGTAGTTAACGTCTAGTATTGAACATAACTCTATTGCACTGATTCCTTTATTTTCATTAAAGAAAAGGAAAATACCTAAAAGGAGCTTGTATAGATCAAGCTTGCAGCTCTGAAAAATAGTGCCTGAAAGCAATGAATGCTGCTTATGACATGAGCTGCATTCAAGAACATATGAAGTCTTGGTCTTTCCTACACGCTTGACTAGGTAATACTTATGACAGCCACAACGGTCACATGAAAAGCCTTCAGGCCATTTCATGGATTTGAAGAATTCAATGCAGTTATCAATATTGTTGGAATATTTCTGAGTGAACTGATAAAGAGAAGCTTTCTTAGGTTTTAATACTTTGTTTGACATATGATTATACCTCCATCCGATTTCTAATCTAATTATAGAACAGATGGAAATTTCGTGTGTCCGGTTCAGCTTCATGAACGCCGTTTAATCGGTGCTTATGAAATTTAATTTTCACTAACCTGTGGTTTGTGGGTATTCAAATAATTCTTTCTTTGATGAAAAGAAGATGAACAAAGTAGTCGCTGATTACTATTACACTATTCAGAATGCATGGAATGATAGAGATATGGATACTCTTAAACAATGCCTTTCTCCGACTTTATATGACCAATGGCAAACAAAACTCAACTGGTGGGAGTATGAAGGTATACGTAATGAACTTTCTGATATAAGACTTCTTAAAACAATGGTTGTAGAAGTAGGTGATGATTACTTCTGGTCTTATATAGAAGGTAAGATGAGAGATAGAATGATCAAAGGCAATGAAGTCACTCAGGATAATAAAGAAATCTTTATTGAATACTGGCGCTTTATAGTAGAAGATGACAGGATTTATTTAGACGAAATCAGGCAGGAAGATGAAGTCTAAGATTGACCTTGTGAAATAATTGTGTTACAATACAACCAACAAAGGAATATTTTATAGCATGTCATTCACAAAGCATTAGCTATACGTAGAAAAAGAAATTCTTTTTTGCGTACGCTGATGCTTTTTTTGTTTATTTTTGGAGGTAAAAATAATGGAATATATTAAGAAATACCAGTCTCCTATTGGAAATATTACTATGGCAAGTGATGGTGAATCGCTTATTGGTTTATGGTTTGAAGATGATAAATACTATGCGGATATCTTAAAGGAACCAGTAGAACAGGATTTACCCGTCTTTGATCAGACAATTGCCTGGTTAAATCTATACTTTGATGGAATCGTTCCTAACTTCTTTCCACCTATTAAGATGCAGGGAACACCATTCCAGAGAATGATCTGGACTATTATCCAGCATATCCCTTATGGTGAAACAATCACTTATGGTGATATTGCGAAAGCTATTGCGAAATATGGCAATAAGAAAGAAATGTCAGCACAGGCAGTTGGTGGTGCTATTGGTCATAATCATATTGCGTTAATCATCCCTTCACATCGTGTCGTAGGTTCTAAGGGTAACTTAAAAGGCTATGCTTCTGGCGTAGAAAAGAAAAAGAAGCTTCTCCTCTTCGAAAAAGCCTCAGTTATTAACAGCAGTATGAGAATAGATACAAGACTTGCATAATGCAGGTCTTTTTTTATACTTAAAAATATGCTATTAGTATGCGAAAAGATTGCTAATAGCATGCAAAAGTGCTAAACTATAGAAAAGGAGGTAATCATTATGGCAAGAACCGCAAATGTGTTTGCACGTGTTGAACCTGAACTTAAGGAACAGGCTGAAGATATTTTACAACAACTTGGTATTCCGATGTCGAATGCAGTAGGAATGTTTTTAAAACAGATTGTATTGCAAAAGGGTATTCCCTTTGAAATGAAATTACCTAGAACTGAGCCTCTACAATACCAGTCTCTTACTAAAGAACAATTTGATGCAGAAATTGAAAAAGGTATCGCTGACATAAAAGCGGGAAGAGTCTATTCAGCTGATGAAGTTGAAGCAGAAATGAAAAGAGACTTTAATCTATGACTTTTCGTATAGATTACTCTATAGTAGCAAGACATGATATAAGAGAGATTTATCAATACATAGCATATCATTTGTGTCAACCGGAAGCTGCAAGTAGACAAATAAACCATATTATGGAAGAGATACGTTCTTTGGAATTTATGCCAATGAGATATAAATTATATGAAGAAGAACCTTGGAACAGTATGGGATTAAGAGTTTTGCCATCTAGTGTTTTACTTGGTGAATGAAGCGAATGGTGTTGTGAATATTGTTCATGTTATGTATGGCGGTAGAGATATTTCTAAACAGTTTCATGACATTTGGATTAAACTTTAGGAGGCTGTCTCGAAATAAATGACAGTTTTCTAAAATAGAAAAATGCGACACATCTCAAATAAATGAGAAGTGCCGCATTTTTTGATATAATTAGGTTATGAATGAATGTTTAAATAATGAACCTAACTACATAACATATTATAACTCAATTCAGATGTGTTTGCCACTAGGTCTTGGCTATGAAATTACGCCAACTGATGAACTTCTTTCTTTCCTCGAGGCCATTAAGGGAGTGGATCTAAGCAAGTATATGGTCAGAAAAGAAACCAGAGGAAGAAAAGGTCACAACAGGATAGACCTGCTACTCTTTAGCTTTAGTAGGTAATAACTCTCTTATTATCAGTTCTAGAGAAACATCTACAATCATTAAACTCAATACCATCTATACAAATCCATCTATAGACTATATGATTGGTTCAGATCAATTCTGGGACTCTACAGGTTATGAATCTCAATTACTCACAAAAACAAGTGACTTTTCTATGCAGGCAGGACAACATTATGTCACTTATGAAGAAAACAATTCATTACCTAAAGGGCAATACTACCTATATATGTTCAACAATAATTACTGTTATAGTAGTACTAGAAGTGACTACAAATGGCAGAATGATACAAACTACACCAATGCATTCTTTACTATGAAGAGTGGTACATCTTATCACTATAAATATTTGGTAGATGAAAATGCGCACACTGTCTCTCTAGTAAGTTCTATACCAGTTGCTTATTCACCTTATGTTTCTAGCTCACAGGAACTTCATGGACAATTAATCGCAGATAGTGGAATACAGATGAGCTGGAGTGTTTATAACTTAGATGGTACACTCTTACGTACATATCAAACAACAGGAGGTAAGTTCCTCTATCGTGTCTTACAATATGATTTAAAGGAATATTTATTCCAATAAAAAAGCAGCTAGATTAATTTCTAGCTGTTTTTCTCATGATTAATTGTGCGATTATTACTACTACAACAGATATACCACATATCATCAATCCCGGTGTTCTTAAGATAGATGGATCAAAAATCACTGTACGATTCAAATAAGAACCAGCCCCTTCACTAATCGCAAGTGGCATAATAAAGCTCACACTTAGTCCGGATAATACACCTGTTACACCTAATGCAGTTAATCCATATAGTTTATCTATAATTAACTGAATCAAGCATAATACAACAAGTATACCGGCCATAATCATACGATTAGAATCAAGTGTTAACTGATAGAAGATCTGTATCATCTTTAATCTCTTGGGAGACTGTTTACTAATAAACTCGTCTACATATTGATCAATACCCTGAGATACTAAACCAGAAGAAATCAATTGAGTCAGTGATGTCTTTAATATACTAGGTACTGTGATATCTGTATCCTTTTCTACAATCTCAAAACATTCCTGTGCCAGGTTATTGATATAAGGTGTCATATCTTCTTTATTTTCTTCACCTGTTGCCATCTGCTTAATAATAGCTTGACTATATTTGGTTGTTAAAGTGGCCATAGATTCAGATTGACTAATATCAGCCTGTATTTTATTGATTGTAATCTGCGGTAATCGATATGTATATTGATTAATGACAGTCATTACTTTGTTTGTCATTTCCTGGGTAATTTCATCATTCTGTATAGCACTATTAATAATACTTGGACAAAGCATTGAGAAACATAATACATTCACAAGAATGAAAATAAGAATATCTAATATAATTGTACGCAACATACGCATAACTATCACGCTACCACTCAAAATGTGATTAAATATACTCACATCGAGATAATGTAAGTTCTCACGAACATTACTTACTATGTCATCGTGTATGCTTTGGATTGACAAAAATCATATCTACTCACAAGTTCTTGTACACTCCATAGTCGTAAATTCCCAAAGTAGCCTTCGGTACATACTTACGTTTGCGTTTATCTATGCAACTTCGTAAGTCGTAGCATCTCTCAGATTTAGTGCAGCATTGAAATCTCTGTCTTCGATATAGCCACAGTCACATTTGAAAAGTCTATCTGAAAGCTTTAAATCTTTCTTGATATTTTTGCAACAATGACATGTCTTAGATGACGGGAACCATCTATCTACAACTCAAAGTTCAATTCCGTTCTCCCTGCATTTAGCTAGAAGCTTTGTTTTAAATTCATAAAACTTCTGCGAAGCAACTGTCTTTGAAAGATGCTTGTTCTTCATCATTCCTGATACGTTTAGATCTTCAATCGTTATATGAGATGGCTTTGTTTTCACTATCTCTGCGATTATCTTATTGATGTAATTAGTACGAATATTGTCTATTCTCTGATGAAGCTTCTGTATCTTAAGCCTTTGTTTCTGTATATTTCTCTTTTGAGTGGACTCTCCTTTCTTTATATTTTCATACTTTCGAGAAAGACTTCTCTGTTCTCGAATAAGCTTTTTTTCAAGCTTCTTTAATTTTGCAGATTTATTGATGTTCTTATAAGTTTTTCCATTAGAAACAATCGCAAAGTCCTTTAATCCAAGGTCAATGCCAATTCCTTTACTGGAATTATTGGCTGTCCTTCTATCTGGGATTTCTATAAGAACTGAAACATGGTATCTGTCAGCTTTTATTGAGACATGACCGCTCTTAATTACGTATCCATCTTTTGTAGTTGGAATATATCCTTTCTCTTTGATGCGTACCCAGCCAAGTGAAGGAATCTTGATTCTGTGTCTTTCACAGAGGCAATCTTTAGGATTATACCTTACAAAATACATCTTCACATCTGATCTGCCTTTCTTCTTGAATTTTGGAAAGGCGCTCTTGTGATTAAAGAATCTTTCAAATGCGGTCTGTCCGTTATTTACTGCTTGTGTTACCGATTTTGAATAAGCCTCCTTGATCCACGAATACTCTGGATGATTCGGAAGAAACTCATTGTTGAGCCATACTCTAAACTGGCTGCTGCTCATAAACTTTTCCCCATTTTCATGAAGCTCCTTATTATGAGCAAGATAGAAGTTATAGATAAATCTGCAGGTACCTATTGTTTTACGAATCCTGACTTTCTGCTCCTCTGTTGGATTTATTTCCGTCTTGAAGCTCTTCAGCAATTTCCTCATCCCTTTCTATCTTTTTTAAAACTTCAACCTGCATGAGAACACGTGGAGTATTGAAACAATATCCTGCATGAGTCCTCCATCTGATTTCTAATCTAATTATAGAACAGATGGAAAATTCATGTATTCAGTTCAGCTTCATGAACGCCTATTAATCGACAATTATAAAATTTAATTTTCACTAAGCTGTGGTCTGTGGGTATTCAAATTATAGTTTTGATTTTTTCCATTACTTCATCTAATAAATGTTTACATGGTTTCCATAATCTCCAATACACTGGTCTACAATAGTTCTTTCGAATTACAAAACTATCTTAAAAATGCAACTTGATTTAGTAAATGCTGATTATAAGTATAATAATGCCTATTAGTTTGGGTTCGGCTTGCTTTTAAAGTTTCTTCTCTATCTCAACGTTATAATATCTTAACAGATACGCCTAAAAGTCAATAAAATCCGTTGGTTTAAAATTTGTGATATTTAATGTATTCATTTTAAAGCTCCCTTTATGAGCATATTTAAACACAATGGTCGATATATTCAGTTACTTATAGTTTCCCCCTTTACCCTCATTATAGAAAAACCACAACACATGTCAATATGTTATAATGGGAGAAAAGAAAGGGTGATTATATGGATTTTTTAGACTTTTTGAAACAAAGAAGAAGCTATAGACAATATACGGGTGAACCAGTAGAAAAAGAATTATTGGATAAGATTGTAGAAGCAGGCTTACTCGCGCCAAGTGGGCGTAATATCAAACCAGAAGAATTGATTGTAGTGACTGATCCTGAGCTATTAACACAATTATCTCAATGTAGAAAAGCAGGCAGTCAGATGTTAGCGGGAGCAGGTGCCTGTATTATTGTATTAGGTGATGAAGATAAAACAGATGTCTGGATAGAAGACTGCAGCAATGTCATATTAACGATGCATTATATGGCCTCATCACTAGGCCTTGGCAGCTGCTGGATTCAGGGAAGAAATAGAGTATCATCTACAGAAGATTCAACTGAGGACTATATTAGAAATATCTTTCATTTTTCAAAGAATCTACGTTTAGAAGCGTTATTATCTATTGGACATATTGATCA
The DNA here is from genome assembly GCF_042651925.1 of Catenibacterium sp. GCM10023432. Lineage (NCBI taxonomy): Bacteria > Bacillati > Bacillota > Erysipelotrichia > Erysipelotrichales > Coprobacillaceae > Catenibacterium > Catenibacterium sp. GCM10023432. The sequence continues at coordinate 61,810 of NZ_JBHSEB010000024.1, forward strand.
AACATTACCTGCAAAAGAAGTTACAGAAGAATTATCAAATAAAGTACATAGACCAGAATAAAAGATACCCACGTGGTATCTTTTTACATGTCTTTATTCTGTTTGAAAGGTTTGTATTCATAGAAAACGATGTCTTCACTATTTTCTATGATTTCATAATATAAGACTGCTTTGGTAGTTGGCATAACATACTTATATATTGTTTGTTTGAACTTTCTTGCCAATATGTGGATCGGCCTCAACTATTCCTTTGACTTTTCGTAATTCTTTGGTTAGAAAGATTCCTATAGAGAAGTTTCTGAATCTAATATAGTTATAATAATCAATGTTGTCTATAATTTCTATAATGTATGGTTCGATTTCAACATCAAAATTTAACCCCATACTTTTCTTCTCTGTCTTTTAAGAATTCATCAAAGCTAATGGTTTTAAAATCTTTACTCTTTTTTCTTTCCTCATAAGCAGCGACTGTCTGCAAATCTTCGTATTCTTCATCAGTTAAACAAGTATAAGATACACCATTAATAATTACTGTTCTGTTTTCCATATCCTATCACTCCTTTTTGGTTATTATAGTATAGTTCTGTTCCTATTCCTACCAAATTGTATGGATTGACTATTCGAGGAATGAGTTTCCTTTATCTTTCTATGTAAAAGTATTCTAAACAAGAAATAAGTGGCTTACACATATATATACTCATTCATCAGGGTGAATTACTTCATATTTTTTGAATTATTTTCATTATTTGTATTTACTTCTAAAATAGTGTAGAATACAAAAAACGGAGGATATAAAGATGTTATCATTTGAAAGTGATTATACAGAAGGGGCACATCCTGCCATTCTAGAAAAATTTATTGAAACAAATATGGATCAGCAGTCAGGATATGGAGTAGATATATATTCTGAATCTGCAAGAAAAAAGATTGCGAAAGCATGTGGTAAAGAAGATGCTGATATTTACTTTATTACAGGTGGTACACAGACTAACCAGTTAGTCATTGATACAATGTTGAAGCCTTATGAAGGTGTTGTCGCTGCCGTAACAGGACATGTGGCTGGGCATGAAGCAGGGGCTATTGAATATACAGGACATAAGGTAATGACTGTTCCACAATACTTAGGTAAACTCAAAGCATCAGATGTAAAAGAATTAGTAGATACATTCTATAACGATGCTAACCATGAACATATGGTATTCCCAGGCATGGTTTATATTTCTCATCCTACAGAATATGGCACACTTTATACAAAAGAAGAATTAAAAGAAATCTCAGATGTATGTCATGCTTATAATTTGCCTTTATTCTTAGATGGTGCAAGACTTGGTTATGGGCTCATGTCTTATGATACAGACGTGACACTAGAAGATATTGCGGAACTCACTGATGTATTCTATATTGGTGGAACTAAAGTAGGGGCATTATGTGGAGAAGCTGTCGTCTTTACTAAGAATAATACACCAGCACACTTTGTTAACCTTATCAAGAAGCATGGTGCATTGCTTGCAAAAGGACGTTTAAATGGTGTTCAATTTGATGTTCTTTTTACAGATGATCTCTATTTCAAGATTTCAAGACATGCTATTGATATGGCTGAAAAGCTTAAAACAATCTTTAAAGAAAAAGGTTATGAATTCTATATTGATTCTCCTACAAACCAGCAGTTCTTTATTGTAGACAACAAGAAATTAGAAGAACTAGAAAAGCATGTACGCTATGGTTTCTGGGAAAAGTATGATGATACGCATACAGTAGTACGTTTTGCGACAAGCTGGGCGACTACAGAAGAATCTATTGAAAAACTTAAAGAACTACTATAAAAAGATTCCTTGCGGAATCTTTTTTTAATGCCATGCGGTTGTATGTTCATCAATAACCTGGCCATTTTCTATTTTATAGAATCCTAATACTATAGTAGTACCTTTTTTTGTTTCCTGATAGACATATTCATGCTCCTGTGTTTCATAATAATTCAAATGACGTGTGACACCATCTTTATTGTAAAGATTAGCATACATCCATCCCTTTGCGCTGATACCATATTTTATATCATCATAATGAAGATAATCAGCCACCATCTTCAATTCTTTTCTGATCTCATCGGCATCATTACCAGCCATATCACCTTTAGTTGTAATGGCATCCTGACCATTCACAACAGAACTATTTGTCTTACCATTATAATAAAGATTATAAAGTGTATCATCCTGCTCAGTTCCTCTTATTACAACACCTACATGATCCTTATACCAACTAACACTCCATACATCGTCTCGAATACTTCCACCATCATCTGATAATACAAAGTCGGTCTTATTGATTATCGTATCATTCTTTTTAAGAAGCAGACGTCCATCTGCACTGCTGAAGAATAGAGGCGCTCCTACTGACTGCATCACAACCTCATATCCGTTATAAGACTTCTTATCTACAGTTGCTACATGATACTCAATCATATAGATAAAAGCACCATAGAGTAAACCAATCACCACTATAATACTTAATAAGATTCCTAGAATCACCTTTAATACTTTTTTCATACAATCTCCTTACAAAAAAAGAAGATCTTTCGATCTTCTTATCTACCAGCACCTGCATAATGAGATGCATAATAACCGCTATTTAATGAAGATACTGTAACACCAGTACTTGAGTTAGCAGCATGAACAAATTGTCCATTACCGATATAGATACCTACATGTGAGATACCTGACTTATAAGTTCCTGCGAAGAATACTAAGTCCCCAGCACTTAAGCCAGCCTTAGATACTCTTGTAGTAGAACTATACTGAGCAGAAGCAGTTCTTGGTAATGATTTACCATTCTGTCTATATACCCATGAAGTGAATCCAGAACAGTCAAATGCTGTTGGTCCAGAAGCACCAAATACATAAGCAGAACCTACTTTAGATAAACCAGTTCCAACAATACCGCTGTGTCCACCCTTAACACTTGTACCACCAGCATTGTATCCACCTCTTGAAGGAGCTGCAGATACATTCACCTTAGCACTTGCATTAGCTGTATTGCCAGCGTTATCAGTGACTGTATAGTTTACTGTATAACTTCCAGATTTAGAAGTATTGACAGAACCACTTACATTTACTTTGCTTGTTACATCACCATCAAGATTATCGATGGCAGAAACAAGATTTGACTTTGCATCAAATGATGAACCATACTTCACATTAACATCATTAGACTTTAATGTAATGGCAGGAGCAGCAATATCAGCTACAGTTACATCATAAGTATTTTCAGTCTTATTACCACTTGCATCAGTTGCAATTACCTTAAGAGACTGAGTACCATCTAACTTCTTAGTATCTATTTCACCTTCAACAGTTAAAACAGGATTCATATCATAGTTATCCTTTGCTTCAACATAGTTGTTGATATCAAAGTTATCACCGTAGTTTACTACGAAGTTACCATTCTTTAAGTTCATTTCAGGAGCAGATGTATCACCAACATTGAAAGTAAATGTCTTAGTAGCAACATTACCCATGTTATCTTCAACAGAAGCATTGATCACCTGTTCACCTAACTGAGTTGTATCTAATTCCTTATCAAAATTAACGAAGTCTGTTACATCACCATCAACATTATCAGTCGCTTTGATGTACTGTTTTAAATCGTTGCTGCCATTGGCTTCAACGTTGATGACAAATCCATCATCATTTCTAGATTCAAGAACGGGTGCTTCATTATCTACAACCTTAACACTAACAGTCTTAGTTGTTTCATTATTGAAAGCATCCTTTACTGTTACATTGACAGCATATGTTCCTAACTGGTTCTTTTCATAAGAATCAGCATGAATCTTTGTTTTTAATGTATCAGCATTATCTCTGTTATCAGAGATTGCAAAATCACTAGCTTTTAAGACAGTTCCATAAGGAACTTCAATTGTTTTTGAATGTACAACAGGTGCTGTTCTATCAGCAGCTGTATAACCCACGATTGCGAAAGCGGAAATAGCAAACACAGGAATGAACATTGTCTTCTGAGTTCTTACTCTATGAGATACGAAACTCATGATTTCTTTTGTTTTCTTATCCATTTTTCTCTCTCCTTTTGTCTTTCGACAGGCTCTATTATAGCACCTCATATTAAAAAATAAAGAAAAATCTTAAGAAATTTTTAAGAAGTATCAAAATATGCTGTATTTATCGTATAAAAATGAATTAAGAAATTTTTAAAAATGACTTAAGAATTATACAAAATGCCTTGTTTTTTAAGGAAAACACAATGAGTACGCTTATAAAAGCATTAGATTTTCATCCTATATAATCCTGTTTTTGACAGTTGGGTATGTAAAAAAGGGAGAAAAGTGCCTGTTTAAGGGCGTTTTTCTCCCTT
>NZ_JBHSEB010000025.1:0-2156 GCF_042651925.1 Catenibacterium sp. GCM10023432
ATATCACTTCTAGATAAAATAAAAAACTAGAATTATTACTTGATTAACTTCTAGTTCTATAATACGAAAAAGCCTCGAATGAGGCTTTAGTTTAATACTCTTTGATGAGGTGTAAATGTTGTATCATCAATACCCTTGAATGTATAACCAAGGCTCTGATAATGTTCAATAACTTTAGGTAATGCTTCTACAGTTGTATTCTTTGCAGCTGTATCATGGAATAATATCATAATCTGATTATTACGAGAAGCTGTCGCATTCGCAATAAGTCTTGCAGTAGGCACATTATTACCTGATGCATCTCCACTGCTGACATTCCAGTCATAATACTGATAACCTTTTTCCTGTACCATTCTAGTAAGACGACTCATAATACCTGCAGAATAATGTCTAGAAACTGTATTAGAACTTCCTCCAGGGAATCTAATATAACGAGGAGTAAATCCAATAAGACCCTTAACCATATTACCTACTTTATTTAAATCATTAAAGTAAGCATCAGTAGAAGAATAAACAGTACGATAATCATGACAATAAGTATGAAGTGCTATAGTATTGCCTCTTTTATGTGCTTCCTGAATTAAGTAATTATATTTCTGACCATTACCAGTTACAAAGAATGTCGCTTTCGCATGATATCTATCAAGAATATCTAATACACGCTGAGTATTCTGAGAAGGTCCATCATCAAATGTAAGATAAACAACCTTTTCACCACTTGGTGCAACTGCATTTGAAGGACGTGGATTATTTACAATAACAGTCTGTGTATACTTTCTTTTATTACCAGACTTATCTTTAGTTGTATAGATGACTTTATAAGTACCTGCTTTTCCAAAATCTACTTTGCTGCTATCTACAGATACCTTAGGATTCTTATCAAAATCATCTTCTACAGTAATACCTTTCATGAAATCAATATTAGAACCTACAGTCGTATCATAATTCTGAAGACCTGCAAGTAATGGTGCTTTAGTATCCTTTACTGCTTTCACATTGACTTCTTTTTCAGTCTTATTACCACCCTGATCTTCTACAACAACAGTAACCTTTTGTGTACCTTCTTTATCAAAAGATACATCTTTCTTAAAGTAAGTCTTAGTCTTTGTTTCATCTTTAATATCAGTCACAAATTCACTTGCTTTAACTTTAGTACCTACTTCTACTGCTTTATTCACCACTTTAAATGTAGGCTTCTTAGTATCTACAACTTCTACATTTAATACATAGTTCTTCTTGTTTAGTGTATAAGTAATCTTATACTTTCCAAGTTTTTTGACGTTAACTTTAGAATTATCTACAGTCACATCACTCTTATTACCTCTTACTTTTTTAAGAAAAGACATAGGATTGTAAGTACTATTGATTTCAATATCCTGTGTACTTTCATTAAAGCTAACAGCTGGACGTGTCATGAAATAAATGCCGATACCAAGCACTAAAACGACAATACAGCCTAATAGGACATATGCCCTCTTTCTTAAATGACGTTTTTTCATTTCTATTCTCCCTCAACTTTATATCTTCAACAATTTTGTATTATATATCTAATATGTGTAATTTGTGTGTAAATTAAGAAACAATTAAGAACTTTTTTTAATTACATATTATTTCTTCACTTTATATAACAAAGTAGGTGACATAATGGATACACAATTGATAAAAGGAATGTTGGAAGGATGTATTCTTACTCTTATTAGTCATAAGGAAATATATGGTTATGAACTATTAGTAGAACTAGAGAAGTATGGCTTTGAGAATGTAGGAGAAGGAACATTCTATCCGATATTAACACGTTTGTCTAAGAAGGGATATTTATCATGCAGACAGGTGAAATCAAAAGCTGGACCATATAGAAAATACTATAAGATTACGGATGAAGGATTAGTCCATTTGAGAGAGTTTAAACACTCATATTATAAGATAACGGGTATTGTAGAAAAGGTTTTGGAGGATAAAGAATGATTGCACAATATAACACATTAAGAAATCAATTAACCGAAGACTATCAGGCATTCTATGAGAAGGCATATCAATATGCACAAGAGAGACATTACCCAGGATTCTATGCGAATGATATACTTATTGTTAAACCGCAAACTCTACCCATAATAAAAAGTAATAAAACCGCAAATTAAATTAATAAACAGGTGGAA
>NZ_JBHSEB010000026.1:0-10645 GCF_042651925.1 Catenibacterium sp. GCM10023432
TCGGAGGTGTAAACCGTTAATACGACTGGGCAGTTACAAGCCCATGACCTTTAGGTCGTGGGTAGTTGACATAATATGATTCAGGAGGAATAAACAATGACATTTAGTAAAGATTTTTATTGGGGTGGCGCTGTTGCTGCCAATCAGTGTGAGGGGGCATGGAATGTAGATGGAAGAGGTATGGCCCGTACTGATGTAACTACAGGAGGAACAGTGAATACTCCTAGAATGGTTACATTTATTGATAAGGATGGTCAGAAACAGAAATTACCTAGCCATGGTTTTAAATTACCAGAGGGGGCTCATTTTGCAGTCTTTGATGATGAACTTTATCCTAACCATGATGGTATTGATTTCTATCATCACTATAAGGAAGATATCGCATTACTTAAAGAAATGGGATTCAAGATGTTTAGACTTTCTATTTCATGGTCTAGAATCTATCCTACAGGAGAAGAAGCAGAACCAAATCAGGCTGGTTTAGACTTCTATAGAAATGTATTTACAGAACTAAGAAATGCGGGTATTGAACCACTCGTTTCTATCTGGCATTTTGACACACCACTTGCATTAGAAGAAAAGTATGGTGACTGGCAGGATAGAAAGTATATTGAATTATATGAAAAGTATGTGACTACTATCTTTAAGGAATATAAAGGTTTAGTTAAATATTGGCTTACATTTAATGAAATCAATAATACAATTAACTTCTTACCTGATAATGCAAGTGATGAAGCTTTCCAGGAAGCCTATCAGCATCTTCATTATCAGTTTGTAGCGAGTGCAAGAGCTGTACAGATTGGTCATGCAATTGATCCTGACTATCAGATTGGCTGCATGATCTGTGGTATTACTTATTATCCACTCACTTCTGATCCAAAAGATATTCTCTTCAACCGTTATAAATGGGAAAAAGGTATCTTCTATTGTGGAGATGTACAGTGTAAAGGTAAATATCCAACATATGCTAAACGTTTATGGAAGGAACATAATGTCGAATTAGATATCACAGAACAGGATCTAGTAGAATTAAAGAATGGTACTGTTGATCTTTATACATTCTCATATTACATGTCTCAGTCTATTACAACTCATAAGAATGAAGATACAGTAGGTGGTAATATGTCGTTTGGTGTACGTAACCCTTACTTAACATATTCTGATTGGGGATGGGCATTAGATCCTGAAGGATTAAGATACTATCTTGAAGTCATTTATGATCGTTATGAATTACCATTAATGGTTGTAGAAAATGGTTTGGGTGCATTTGATACAGTAGAAGAAGATGGCTCTATTCATGATGATTATAGAATTGACTACTACCGTGCACATATTAAAGAAATGGACAAAGCGATTGAAGAAGGTATTGATTTAATCGGTTATACAACTTGGGGCTGTATTGATCTTGTTTCTGCAGGTACTGGAGAAATGAGAAAACGTTATGGCTTTATTTATGTAGATAAACATGATGATGGTACTGGTACAATGAAGAGAAGTAAGAAAGATTCTTTCTACTGGTATAAGAAAGTCATTGAATCTAATGGTGAAAATCTAGACTAAAACAAAAGACCAGCGCACGCTGGTCTTTATTACATGTCTTCTAAAATCTGTTTTACAAGCTTTACAAGTCTTTCTTCTGCACTGTTCGCTGCTTCCATAACTTCTAAATGATTCAATTCATTACTAGATAATCCTGCTGCTTTATTAGTTACTAATGAAATACCTAAAATCTTCATATCAGAATGTCTTGCAACAATAGCTTCAGGCACTGTAGACATACCTACCATATCTGCACCAAGTGTCTTGAATGCTCTGATTTCTGCAGGTGTTTCAAATTGTGGTCCTTTAAAGAAACAATAAACGCCTTCTTTTACATCTACATTCACTTTCTTTGCGGATTCTATGGCAAGAGAACGTAATGTTGATGTATAAACATCAGTCATATCCTTGAAACGTGGTCCAAAGTCATCTAGATTAGGTCCTCTTAAAGGTGATGGCATCATGAATGATAAATGATCAGAAATAATCACAATCTGTCCTGGATTTAAATCATCTCTTACACCACCACAGGCATTTGTCACAATAAGGTTCTTAATACCTAAAGCACTAAATACACGAATAGGCATTGTGACTTTCTGCATATCATAGCCTTCATAGAAATGGAAACGTCCTTTCATACAGGCAACAGTCTTACCACCTATTTCACCAATAATTAATTTACCAGCATGTCCTGGTACAGTAGAAACAGGGAAATAAGGGATATCCTTATAATCAATTTCTACAGGTTCATTAATCACATCAGCAAGTGGCCCTAAACCTGAACCTAATACAATAGCAACATCAATAGGATTTTTATAACGTGACTGAATATAATCACGTGCAGCATAAATTTCATCAATATACATAAATATACCTCCATATCTATTATAGTCTATATCATTCGCAAATATCTTATAAAAATGATAAAATAAGCCTAATAAGGAGGGTGATACCATGCATTTAGAAGACTATCGTTTATTTGATACTAAAGTATTTAGAGATGTTGTACATGATTATATACATGTAGAATATATGCCTATCTGGAAGCTCATTAATACAAAAGAGTTTCAGCGTTTAAGACGTATTAAACAGTTAGGAGGTACATCCATGGTATTTCCAAGTGCAGAACATTCACGTTTTGTGCATTCCTTAGGTGTTTATGAAATAACACGCCAAATGACAGAACTTGAACAAGTTAAAAAACACTTAACCGACTATGAACGATTGACTGTATTATGTGCTGCCCTATTACATGATTTAGGACATGGTCCTTTCTCTCATTCATTTGAAGGAATCTTCCAATACAATCATGAAGAGATGACCACAGCGCTTATTAGAGGACATACAGAAGTCCATGAAGTCCTAACACAAATAGATTCTCATTTACCTGAAGATGTGGCAAGTATTATAGAAAAGAAAGCCGATAAGCCAATGTTAGTGCAGATGATTTCTAGTCAGGTGGATGCTGATCGTATGGATTACCTTCTACGTGATTCTTATAACTGTGGTGTGACTTATGGACAGTTTGATTTATCAAGAATACTACGTACTATGCGTATTGTAGATAATCGTATTGTCTTTAAATCATCCGGTGTACAAGCAATAGAAGACTATATTCTAGCTCGTTATTATATGTACTGGCAGGTTTATTATCATCCCGTATCTAGAAGCTATGAACAGGTGCTAGGGAGTGTTATGAAACGTGTAAAGGATCTTTATAAAGAACACTATACCTTTAAATCTTCATTTCCACTTCTTATTCCTTTCTTAGAAGATAACTTTACACCTGAACAATTTGTGAAGCTGGATGAAACATCATTACTTTATTATATAAGATGCTTTATGGATGAAGAGGATACCATCCTCAAGGATTTATCGACTCGTTTATTAGAAAGAAAATTATTTAAATATCGTACACTTAAGGGTGATGAAGATTATGAAAATACACGAAAGATATGTATAGAAGAGGGATTGGATCCTCGCTATTATGTCACAAGTGATGCGATTATGAATCAGGTGCCTTATAAGCGTATGAAGGTCAGACATGCAAATGAAGTAGAGATCCTTAAGGAAGATGGAACAATCAGTTCTCTACCAGAAGAATCAGAAATTGTACAGGCTATATTATTAGGTAAAGCCAAACAGGATCAGAAGATCTTTTCTACAAGACAAGTGATTCGACGTTCTTCTTTTAGATATCAATATTTTAGTAACTATATGGATGCTCAGGGAACGCACTATATCCTTGAACAGACTTCTAAAGAATGGTCTCAGGAAGGATTATTCTTAGAATTCTATCAAGAAGATCATGTTATTGGATGTGCACATATTATTGATAATTGTGTGAAAGATATTGTATTACTTCCTGATGACCGTAGAGAATTCTATGAGAAAGAAGTATTAGGTGCCATAGAGGATTTATTCAAGAAACAACATATACATGTAGTGAAGATCGTTCCTTATTCACAATCTCTTGATTTTTACTTAGAAAATGGGTATCGTACAGAAGGTTGCTATATAATTAAGGAGGTAGAATGATGAAAAAAAGAATTTCTTATGAATGTTTATTGGTGAATGGTCCAGTAAAAGAAAAAGTAAAATATAAAGAGGTTGGGGATCATTATGAAGACAAAGGGATTCATTATATCTCTTTTGAAGTAGATGGAAAACCTATTCGTATTCAATATGATCAAACACATGTTCATCTTGTGAATGATCAATCTGTATTACATTTTAATAAGGATATGCGTGTACCGAATAAATATACATTACCCTATGGTATTGTAGAACTTCATACAAATGTGGTTTCTTTAGAATATAGAGAAGGCACAATGAAGTTCATTTATGAGCTCTATGATCAAGAGCATCTTGTAACAAAAGCTTATATGATGGTGCATTATTCTGATATAGATGAAGAAGGAATGCCTTCATGAAACATATAAAACGTTTTACAGCATTGTTTTTTGAATATCTTTATCGTTTTATTCAGTTCTTATTGAGTCCGATTGTAATCTATATTGCGCTTATTTGTATTCAGGCTATTTATCTTCTATACTTTGCGTCAATACTCACAGACTTTAATGGCGTGGTTCGTTTCTTATTTATCTCACTTTCCGCATTTATGATCTTTTATTTAATTAGTAAAGATGAGAATACAAATTATAAGATGACATGGATCTTCTTTATCATGCTGCTACCTAATGTGGGTGGACTACTCTATCTTTTATTAGGTAATAAGAGACCTTCACGCTGGTTAAAGAAAAAGATTCAGCCAGAAGTACAATATTTCAATCAAACAAGACAACAAGATCCAGTTATTAGAAACCAGATTATTAATAGGAAGATTATTTCTTTAGATTATCTCAACAGACAATCATTCCCTATCTATAATCATACAGAATGTAAATATTATTCATTAAGTGATTATAACTACCAGGATATGATTAAAGATCTTCTACATGCAAAACATTTTATCTTTATGGAATACTTTATTGTGTCTAAAGGTCTTATGTTTGATACTATCATCGGTATTTTAAAACAGAAGGTCAAGGAAGGTGTCGATGTTCGTTTTATCTTTGATGACTTCGGTTCCTTTACAACTGTACCTCTTCACTTTGCGAAGAAGCTAGAAGAAGCAGGTATTAAAACAGTGATGTTCAATCGTTTTATTCCGGTCTTCTCTTTAAGTCAGAACCACAGAGACCATCGTAAGATCTGTGTAATTGATGGTTATATTGGTTATTCTGGAGGGTTTAACTTGGCTGATGAGTATATCAACTGTAAAATGCGTTTTGGACATTGGAAGGATACAGGTATTCGTTTAGAAGGAGAAGCAGTATGGTCATTGACATCTATGTTCCTTTCCACATTCTATGCCTATCATAAGGAATATCATGGAGAAGATATAGAACAATTTAAACCCCATACCTACCATCCTGAACCATTTAAAAATACAGGTTATGTATTACCTTATGGAGATGATCCACTCGATGATGAAGGGGTAGGAGAATCTGTTTATTTAAATATGATTACACATGCATCTAGAAGTATCGATATTATGACACCTTACTTTATTATTGATGATGTCATGTTGAAGGCATTGTGCCTGGCTTCGAAGAATGGTGTTAAGATCAGATTATATGTCCCTCATGTACCTGATAAGAAACTTGTTTTTAGAGTCACACGTTCTTATTATTATGATCTCATTCGTGCAGGTATTGAGGTGTTTGAATACTTGCCAGGATTCTTACATGCAAAAGTCATGTTAGTAGATGGAAAAGCAGCGACAGTAGGAACAATTAATTTTGATTATCGTTCTCTTTATCTCCATTTTGAATGTAATGTCTTATTATATGAAGCAGAATGTTTATCTGCGATTAAGAGAGATTTTAGAGAGATGAATGAAATTTGTGCACCAGTAAAAATAGATGATAGCCGTCATTTTAAAGGACTCGTAGAAGGATTATTGAGATTATTTTCACCGCTATTATAAAATTCTTGACAGTCCAACATTTTGTGATACATTATTTAGAGTATGAAATAAAAAAGGAGGAATACAAGATGGCTGAAAATAAGCTTGAAAACTCACTAAAAATCGCCATTGGTCAGTCTGTTAATAAGTGCTTTGAATCAGTAGATATCACCCCTGAAAATATCATGATTGAGATTCCTAAGGATTCTACTCATGGTGATTATTCTACTAACATTGCGATGCAGCTGACAAGAACACTCCATAAGAATCCACGTGAAATTGCGACAGCCATTGTTGATTCACTTGATCAGGAAGCAGCACATGTAGAAAAAGTAGAAATTGCTGGTCCTGGTTTCATTAACTTCTTTATGAAAAATGATGCGCTTACTTCAGTAATTGTTGAAGTACTTTCAGAAAAGGACAATTATGGACAGACTCACTTCGGTGAAGGAAAGAAATATAACGTAGAATTCGTTTCTGCAAACCCTACAGGAGACTTACACTTAGGTCATGCAAAGGGTGCTGCAGTAGGTGATTCTATTTGCCGTATCATGACTAAAGCAGGTTATGATGTAACAAGAGAATATTATATTAATGATGCTGGTAAGCAGATCACTAACCTTGCATTATCTCTATACAGCCGTTATCTTGCATTATTTGATATCGAGCGTCCAATTCCTGAAGATGGATATATGGGACAGGATGTCATTGATATTGCAAAGAGTATCAAGGAAAAAGAAGGAGATGCTTTAACTCAGTTAACTGAAGAAGAAGCCATTGCTTATTTCCGTAAGGTGGGTACGGAACATGAATTACAGAAGATCAAAGATATCTTAAAGGAATTCCGTGTATCATTTGATGTATGGTTCTCTGAAACTTCTTTATATGAAGGTAATAAGATTGAACCTGCAATCAATAAGTTAAAAGAAAAAGGCTATACATATGAACAGGATGGAGCCTTATGGTTTAGAACAACTGATTTTGGTGATGATAAGGACCGTGTTCTTATTAAAACTGATGGAAGTTATACATACTTCACACCAGATATTGCATATCACTTAAGCAAGTTGAATAGAGGTTATGATTACTTAGTTGACTTACTTGGTGCTGACCACCATGGTTATATCAACCGTATGAAAGCAGCTATCCAGGCTTTAGGTTATAATGCAGATCAGTTGAATATCGATATCTTACAGATGGTAAGAATGGTTGAAAACGGTGAAGTTGTTAAGATGAGTAAACGTACTGGTAACGCTGTTACTATTCGTGATCTTATTGATGATATTGGTGTAGATGCAACTCGTTATTTCTTTGTAGCAAAAGCAGCAAACACACCATTTGATTTTGACTTAGGTCTTGCAAAATCACAGTCAAATGAAAACCCTGTATACTATGCACAGTATGCACATGCAAGAATGTGTTCAATCATGAGATCAGCAGCAGAAAAGAATATTGAACCTGCAGATCACTTTGAATTGATTAATAACCCAAAAGAAATTGAATTATTAAAACACATTAATGAATTCAAAAACACAATCAATGATGCAGCTCGTACAAGAGCACCTCATAAGATTGCAAACTATATTCAGAGATTAGCTCAGTTATTCCATTCATTCTATGGTGACTGTCATGTAATCGATGAAGAAAACAAAGAATTATCATCTCAGCGTTTAGCACTTGTAGAAGCAACACGTATTACACTTGCGAACGCATTAAACTTAATTGGTGTTCATGCACCAGAAAAGATGTAGGAGGCTACTATGGATTACAGACAAGAGTCAATGGTTAATATTGCATTTGAAATTCTTACTAAATCAGCAGGAGCAATGAGTTTCTATGATATTTGGAAAGAAGTTGCTGAAAAGAAAGAATTCGATGAAGCACAGAAGGATGATAACGAATCATTATTCTATACAAATATGATCTTAGATGGTCGTATGATCACTGTTGGTGAAAACAAATGGGATCTTAGAACAAGACATAGATTCGAAGAAGTGCATATTGATATGAATGATATCTACAATGAAGATGAATCAGAAGAAAGCACTGAAGAAGAAGACGAAGGTTTAGTTGAAGATAACTATGGTGAAGAATAAGGAGAAATCCTTATTCTTTTTTTTGGAATTTTTTAAGGATATGCATTATTAGGTGAGGAGGGATGAAAATGAAATATTTTTTATTATATGGTCTCATAGGAAATTGGATAACAGGCCTATTCATGACTGAAGAAACGATTAAGTGTCTGATTGCATTTGTTATACTGATTGGAGGCGCAATTGTTTGTGAAATGATATTCAGTTCCTTGAAGAAGAAAAAACAATATCTTTTTTGCCTGGGAATCTTAGTGGCTTATATTTTCATTTATGGTTTTGTGATGATTGCTGTATTATTGATTCTATATATTATTGCTCTTATGATGGAATCCCAGGATAATGCACCTAAAACAACAAGAACATCAAAGATGGAAAATACAGAACGTAGAAATTTAGTATTATTAGAATCATATAATTCAGATAAAGTGATGCGTAGTCTTGATGACTATAATCAGCAGGTTTATAAAAATGAATTAGAAAATTTATTTTTTGATAATTCTTATACAGAACAAGAAGCTGAAATACGTTTAAGAAAATGGGATTTCTATATAAATAATCCAATGGTTGGTAGTGAAAGATGGAAAGAACAGCATCCAGATGATTAAGTTGATCTGCCAATATGGCATGTGAATGAGATAACTACGGTGAAGAATAAGGAGAAATCCTTATTCTTTTTTTGAGAATTATTTAAGGAGATGCATTGTTAGGTGAGGAGGGATGAAAATGAAATCTTTTCTATATTATGGTCTTATTGGAGATTGGATCATATCACAATTTAAAACAGGTAGTGTGCTTGGAATCCTTGTTGCCTTTTGTATCATTGTACTAGGTGCAATTGTTTGTGATTGGATACTCACTGATTTGAAGAAGCAAGGAGAAAACTTACTCTATATTATGGCAGTATGTGGATTAATTATTTTAGGAGTATCATGTATGTTCATTTTTATAATTCTTATGGTAGACGTATTAGGTGATGTACAGAAATATATATTCCCAGAACTTTTAGAAGGAAACGAAGTTCTCATAGAATTACTATGGTAAGAATTATTATTTTCAGATAAGGTGTTGCGTTGTCTAGATTATTATCATCAGAATATGTACAAGTATGAATTAGATTGTATATTTAATGATGATTCGTATACAGCAGAAGAAGCAAAAGAACAAATAAAAAAATGGGATTTCTACCTAGACAATCCAATGGAAGGTAGTGAAAGATGGAAAGAGTTATATGCTGATGATTAAGTTCTTTCTCACTATATCTACGTCAAATTAACATACTTTTTACATGCTTATGCTTTATTTTTGCCTTTTAATCTGCAGTATAAAAAAAGTTGTGATGAAAGGGTTTACCTTTACATAAATCCTTGTGAAATAGTTGATTTTAGTTAAGTGCTGGATTATAATACAAATAGAAATTATTTAAGGAGGAATGTCATATTATGGCAGTAAAAGTTGCAATTAATGGATTTGGCCGTATTGGTCGTTTAGCATTCAGACAGATGTTTGATGCAGAAGGTTATGAAGTAGTAGCTATCAACGATTTAACTTCACCTAAAATGTTAGCTTACTTATTAAAGTATGATTCTTCACAGGGTAAATATGAATATGCTGATGCTGTAGAAGCAGGAGAAGATTTCATCACAGTTAACGGTAAGAAGATCACTATCTATAAAGAACCAGATGCTTCTAAATTACCTTGGGGGGAATTAGACGTAGACGTAGTTCTTGAATGTACTGGTTTCTACACTTCAAAAGCAAAAGCTGAAGCTCATATAGCTGCAGGTGCTAAGAAGGTTGTTATTTCAGCTCCAGCTGGAAACGATCTTAAGACTATCGTATTCAACGTAAACAACAAAACATTAACAGCAGATGATAAGGTTATCTCTGCAGCTTCTTGTACTACAAACTGCTTAGCTCCAATGGCTGATGCATTAAACAAGTTAGCAGAAATCCAGGGTGGTATCATGTTAACAGTTCATGGTTACACTGGTGACCAGATGCTTCTTGATGGACCACAGAGAAAAGGTAACTTAAGAAGATCTAGAGCTGCTGCAGTTAATATCGTACCATCATCTACAGGTGCTGCAAAAGCTATCGGTTTAGTTATCCCAGAATTAAATGGTAAATTAATCGGTTCTGCAGTTCGTGTACCAGTTCCAACTGGATCAACTACAGTTTTAACAGCTGTTGTTAAGGGTACTGTTACTGTTGATGAAGTTAACGCTGCTATGAAGGCTGCTGCAACTGATTCATTCGGTTACAATGAAGACGAAATCGTATCTTCTGACATCGTTGGAATGACTTACGGTTCATTATTTGACGCAACTCAGACTATGGTTACAGCTTTACCTGATGGAAATAGTGAAGTTCAGGTTGTATCTTGGTACGACAACGAAAACTCATTCACTTCTAACATGGTTAAGACAATCAAGTATTTCTCAGAATTAGCTTAATCAAATCTGAATTAAATAAGAACCTTTAATTTTTAAGGGGGGTCAATAAAAAACTCGCTTTAAATATTTGGGGGTTTCCACTTGTAAAG
>NZ_JBHSEB010000027.1:0-25562 GCF_042651925.1 Catenibacterium sp. GCM10023432
TCGGAGGTGTAAACCGTTAATACGACTGGGCAGTTACAAGCCCATGACCTTTAGGTCGTGGGTAGTTGACCATGTGTGATGAATAATATACTAAGATATGAAGGACAGGCATCACTTGCAATGATTGGACTCACATCTGGTTCTATTATTAATATCTTTGGTGATTATATTTTTATGCGCATATTTCATTATGTCGTCAGGGATTAAATAGTATCAGTGTTATGACTCTTAACTTTGCGGCAGGAATTTATGGAGATGAAGCGATTGCGGCAATGAGTGTTGTGAGTCGTATATCTAATCTCATCTTCTCAGTAGGAGTAGGCATAGGTCAGGGTTTCCAGCCAGTATCAGCATTTAGTTATGGTGCTAAACGATATGATCGTTTGAAACAAGCCTTTATCTTCACTGTGACTCTTTCTACTATTCTATTAAGTATTATTAGTGTCATCTGTTTATGCTTCACAAAATCGCTTCTCTTACTCTTTACACAGGATAGTCAAGTACTCTCTATTGCGCAGCTTGCGATGAAATTTGAATGTATTGCGATATTCTTTATGGCGATTAGTATTGGCGCAAATATGTTGTTCCAAAGTATTGGTAGAAGCGTCATAGCGACATTCCTAGCTGCTTTAAGAAGTGGTTTGGCTTTTATCCCATTAGTCATTCTATTGCCTCACATATGGGGTATTACAGGTTTAGCATCATCTCAGCCTATATCTGATTTATGCGCAAGTATCATTCCTATTCCCTTTATTTTTAGTTTATTTAAGGAATTATCCTAAAACTATGGTATAATCGTTTCGGTGATTAAAATGAAAAATATGAAGCAAACAATATTAGAATATGTAAAAGTAATTCTTGTGACAGTAGTTCTTACATATGGTTTCTTATTCTTTGTCCAGATTTCTCATGTAGAAGGACAATCTATGGAACCTAATTATCATGAAGGGAACATTGTCTTAGTCAATAAGCAGTTCTATCATTATGATGATGTAAAATATGGTGATGTTGTCATTGCGAAATGTAATATATTAGGACAGCAGAGACAGATTATTAAAAGAGTCATTGGCAAGCAGGGGGATACAATAGAATGTATTGATCATGAACTCTACCGTAATGGTAAGAAAGTCAATGAAACATATATCAATGAACAAATGACAGACAGTAATTGGACTTATACAGTTCCTAAAGGTGATGTCTTTATTATGGGGGATAATAGAAACCATTCTACAGATTCCCGTTATATAGGTGCTGTTTCTTTTAAGAAAGAAATAGTTGGTAAAGTATTCTTTAAGGCCTTCTAGTAAAGGTCTTTTTTATGTTGCATATTAGACTTAACTAACTCAGCAAGAAAAAAATGGGAATTTACTAAATTCCATAAATAATAACGCTTACATATGATAATTACAAAATTAGGCTTTGCATATTGTAAATTTCTCTGCTATTATGGGGTAAAATAGATAGGAGCTAACATAATCTATTTGGAAAGGATGAAAAAATGGCTAAGAAATTCGAAATTACTAGAGGTAATGCAATCTTAAACTTCTCTGAAGAATTCTGTCAGAGTAGATGTGAATTAGTGGAGAGTGAATCTTTCTCTAAAGTATTGGAGAAATTCATTAAGAATCAGCGCAGATTAGAAACACAGTTATATATTTATTTACATGAACGCAATGCGGATGATTTCTTCTTATTAGGAGATTTAAAAAGCATTTTCAAGTTATTACTTGTGCTTGATGCAGAACAGGTTTGTGCATTAAGACCAGAATATGCAGTGTATTTTGAAGATCGTGATATGTTCGTAAAGTTAATTGAAGACATTTATTTATACTGGAGAAAGCTTCAGAGATATGCAATTGTTTTCAATGACTCAAAGAAATCAGGTTACCAGAGTGTACAGTTTGCTGACGCTCAGGAAGCATTTGAAAAACTTGTATTAGAAGTATATCGTTCAATGCAGAGAGCTGTAGGTAAGAACGATAAGGTATTAAGACAGATTACAGCTGGTGTCAATGCTGGTTTAACTGTTACTCACTTAACTACAGGTTTACCTGATGATTATGAATGTTTAAAGGATGTTCCATTCATTGAACAGGTTGTTATTCATCCACCATTTATCACTTATTCTAAGAGAAACAAAAGAGATGGTGTATTCCCAGAAAGTAGAACAAATCCAGTCACTGACTTAACATTTAATCCTGATCAGTGGTTATGTTATCCTGCAAAGGTTGGTAAGTTATTATGTTTCGTTTACTTCAATACTAAGTTCATGGCACAAGGTGTTACTTTATGTAACTTATTTGAACTTGCTGATGAATCAGAATATAGACATAATAAACCAGATCTAGTATATGTATATGGTTATGAAGATGGTAAAAAGGATCAGTTATTCTTCCAGGATGACAAGAACGATATGATGGTTGCTAAACTATCAGCAAGTGATGAATTCGATTACTTCGGATATATGAAGAAGATGTGTTTAACACTTCACAACGTATCTAACATCAACCACCACAAATTACCTATCCATGGTGCTATGATCCAGATGAAGTTACATGATGGTTCTGAAAAGAATATCGTTGTAATGGGTGACTCTGGTGCTGGTAAATCAGAAACTATTGAACAGATCAAAGCATATGGTCAAGCTTATATCGAAGATATCAAGACTATCTATGATGATATGGGTTGCTTATCATTAGTTGACGGTAAAGTAAAGACTTCAGGTACAGAAGTTGGTGCCTTCGTTCGTCTTGATGACTTAGATGCTGGTTACAGCTTTAAGGAATTGGATAGATCTGTATTCATGAACCCAGATAAGGTAAATGCACGTATCGTAATTCCTATTACTGATTATAAGGATGTTATCGCTGATCATGACGTAGATATCTTCTTATATGCTAATAACTATGAAGCTGAAGGAGAAGCATTAGAATTCTTCGATAATGAAGAAGATGCATTAAAGGTATTCAGAGCTGGTAATCGTATGGCTAAGGGTACTACTACTGAATATGGTTTAGTTGGTTCTTATTTCGCAAATCCATTTGGTCCAGTTCAGAGAAAAGAACAGACAGAACCATTATTACAGGAATTCTTCCATAAGATGTTTGAACAGGGTGTACAGGTTGGTGTACTTCGTACAAGACTTGGTATTAAAGGTCAGGAATATGATGGTCCTAGAACTGCTGCAAAGACTATCTTACATTATGTAACTGGTGATAATGATCTTAAGGAATTACCAGAAGAACAGTAATTTCTCAAACACTTCAAGATTATTCTTGAGGTGTTTTTTTATACAAAAATAGATGAATTTGATTATCCACTCTATGAATACGCTTACAGTTATGTTATAGTTCCTGTCTTTGACAGTTATACATATAAAAAACCTTCAAAAATACTGATAAATTCAGCGTTTTTTGAAGGGCTTTTTGCTTTAAAAATGTAGTAATATCTCTATCTCTTTGTATTCTTTATAATTTTTTTCATATTTTTCTCACCATTGATCTGATAGTCGGTTCTGAACCCAAATGCCTCATGAAGAATATCAGTTGCATCATTTCTTGTATACGTTGGAACATAGCCGCTACCTTCATAATGATAGAAGTTATATTCTCTTAATGTATCAATAAGCTTCTCAATAGTTAGCTTGTTGCCTGTTTTGTTCTCAAGTATTCTGATGAACATCAGTGCAATGAAGCATGTGAGGAAGTGTGCTTCTATTCTGTTATCCTTCTGAAGATATACGGGTCTAGCCTTGAATTCAGATTTCATGATTCTGAATGATTCTTCAATCTCCCATCTTCTCTTATTAACTTCGATGATATCCTTTATATCATCCTCTAATGTAGTACATACTGCATAGAATCCATCATATTTCTCTTCTTCAGCTATTCTTCCATCATTCACAACTACTTCCACATTATCTGCAACCTCGCCATTGTCAGTATATCTGACCTCATCAAGGAATCTTGAAGGGCTGTTAGGGTTTTTAGTAGTTGTTTTCTTATTACTTTCAGCTGATTTTCTAGCTCTTTCAATCTGCCTGCTTCTGATGTATCTCTGATAGGCTCTGTACTTTGGAGAGAACGAAACAATGATTCTCTGTTCAATACCATTCTCATTAATCCATCTTTCCTTGTACCAGATGCCGTCTTCAAATGTTTCACCATCGTCAGCGGCCTTCATTACAGAAGATATGTCTAATCCAGTACTATCACCTTTAGACCATCCTTCTGGATTAAGCGCCCAGTCCTTTATGTGCTTCTTAATCTTCTTTAAAGACTGTGTAACGATATATGAACAATTCTTTTGTATATTGAATTCTCTATTTTCCTTAGAAGCAAGCCCTGCATCAGTGCATACAACGAACTTTGTGATACCGAAATCCTTTATTATCTTCTTTTCAACTGGAATGAGTGAAGGCTGCTCGTTCTCATTGCCAGGGAATATGACGAATGAAAGAGGAAAGCCATTACCATCCATAAGAAGTCCCATCTTAATGATAGGGAGTGGTCTATGTTCCTTGGACTTGCCGTATCTGCAGTTACCGCGTTCTTCTTCTATTTCAAAGAAATAGTTTGTGCAGTCATAATAGAGGACAGAAGTGTTTCTATTTACAACCTTCTTTGAATTCTCATAAAGGAATTCCTGAATTGTATCGCACTTTTCTGTTAGAACATCAAGTGATCTATAAATATCATGGAGCTCGAATGTAGGCTGTTCAATAAAGTTTTTTGAATCCTCAAAAGTAGAAAGCTTGCTTGATGGATAAATAATTCTTGAATATATGAGTCTTGATAGGACATCTGCAAGATCATATTCGAACTTATACTCATCCTGTATATCTCTGCAGATCTTATCGAGCTTGAGGCTGTGAAATATATCCTGAAGGAAAAGGTAGCCGCCATTATATGATGTCTGCTTCATTGGTTCTAGAAGCTTTGACTGCGATAGGGAGATAAGGACAATATCCTTGTCTCTTTTTTCTTCCTCAGTCATTTTCCTGGCAATCTTTTTTCCCCAGGCTATGACTTCATCCTCGCTGTTATTATGTTGAGGAAGGAGTTCTTCCATAGTTCCTAGTTTCTTTACTATCTTTGAAGTTGATTTACCATTCTTTCTGAATGATTTCTGGATGTAAAGTGATGTAGAGTTCTTAGATTTTGAAAAAGTAAGTTTCATTGGCATCACCTCCTACAGCTATTATATCAAATAATCCTACATATTACTACTTATAATTTCACGAATTTGACAATAAAAAAACTCAAAAGCATTGATATAATCAACGTTTTGAGCGATTTGGTTAGTGATAAATTGAAGTCAACTGTTAAACTCCCGAACTGCTGCAAAGACTATCTTACATTATGTAACTGGTGATAATGATCTTAAGGAATTACCAGAAGAACAGTAATTTCTCAAACACTTCAAGATTATTCTTGAGGTGTTTTTTTATACAAAAATAGATGAATTTGATTATCCACTCTATGAATACGCTTACAGTTATGTTATAGTTTTAACAAGGAGGGTTGAATATGGGTAAATTAGATAATAAAGTCGCTATCGTTACTGGTGGTAATGCAGGTGTTGGTAAAGCTATTGCAAAATTATTTGCAAGTGAAGGTGCAAAGGTTGTTATTTCAGCAAGAAGAAAAGAAGTATTAGAAGAAGTAGGTAAAGAAATTGAGGAAGCAGGAGGTACTGTATTATGTGTACCTACTGATATTTCTAAGATTGATGATGTAAAGAACCTGGTTTCTAAAACTGTAGAAGCATTTGGTAAAGTAGATGTATTAGTGAATAATGCAGGTGTACTTGATAAAGGATTAAATGCGATTGATCGTATTGATTATGATGATTTAAATAGAGTTATTGATATTAACCAGAAGGGTACAATGTATTGTATGTCTGAAGCATTAAAGGTTATGACAAGTGGTGCTTCTATTGTAAATATTGCAAGTGTTGCAGGTCAGTTTGGTGCTGGAGGAGCAGTTTATGTTTCTACAAAAGCAGCTATTATTGGTGTAACTAAACATACTGCAATGCGTTTTGCGAAAGAAAATATTCGTTGTAATGCTATTTGTCCTGGTAGTATTACTACAGATATGGCAGCAGGCTTAACACCTGATACAATGGATATGAAGATGATGGGTGCTATGCGTGCTCATAGTGATTTATCACTTAAACCATGTAGTCCAGAAGATGTTGCAAGAGTCACTCTTTTCTTAGCAAGTGATGATGCAGCACCTATTACAGGACAGGTTGTTGTTACTGATTATGGTGTAGATTTATAATGGAGTGCAGCTTAGGCTGCACTTTTTCAATGTCTTTTATGCTAGAATTTATGCCTCTTGTGCAAGAATTATAGTCAGTGAATCATATCTTAGATAGAGTTGAAGTGTAGAAAGGAGTGAAATGATGAAACTCAAGAAAATATTAGTCATTCTTATGACACTTATTGTTGTTGTGGTTGTCTCTACACTTCTTCATTATCAGAATATGAATTATATATCTGAAAACTGGAATATTGACTTCCCTTCAGAAAACACAATTGTCTATCAAGTAAAACCTTCTCCTTCATTTACTAATGATGGAATATATTATGAGGTACAGGAAGTTAAAAACAAAAATCTTCCCATTACATTGAATAATAAGAAGAATAATGAAATAGAAGGAGAATTCAATAAATATATCATAGAAGCAAAAGTATCACAAAAGCAGTTGCCAGACTTCACTCAGGATTATAAGTATTATAAGAAAAGTGATGTAGGAAGATCACTGATTGTAGTAGCTCAGCGTCATAAGCTGTATATTGTATCCTATAATCTATAAAACGCCTCATTAACGAGGCGTTTTTAAGCGGATTGATTTTGTTTTGTCATTACAATTTATAATGAATTGATCATCTTTAAGCTTTAATCTTATTTCTGTATGATCTGTTACATGTTCTCTAATAAAGATTTCCATCTGTTCAACAATATTTGCGTCATCCAAACGAGAATCAATAGGAATCATGACTATCATCTTAATATCATAATCTTCCAAACTCTGCATAAGAATAGTTAATCTATGATCAAAGATAGGATTATTAGTATGAGATACAAATTGTTTATGCATTAAATCATCTATTTCTTTCTCAATAAACTGATGTGTTTCTTCATCAGATATTACATGATCAAGCTTTCTTAATACATAAAGCATACGATGTTCTTTCTTTAATAAAGAATCATATATATGATTAATTCGGTCATTATTTTCTCTCTGTATTTTTAGCTTCTCTTTCTCTAAGTAATTCTGTCTATATTGGAAGAATAGAAAAAGAAATAGTAAACTTAATACAAACACTAATACAGTCATTAAGATGATTGTAGATTGGGGTAGTCTAATAAAAGAAAGAGCCTGCATGAGTAAAGAAATCAATACAAGTAATATAATCCCAATTAGACCAAAGGTCTTATTTTCTTCAAGGAAGGAAAGATTATTTTTGTTGTATTTTAATATCTTTAATAATCCCAAGGCAATCATACAATATAGAATTCCAAAAGGAAGTCCATAAAAATCGCTTATATTCAATATAGAAAATAAACGAACAAATAAAAGATTCACAAAAAGTAAAGCAGTAAAGAATAGAAGTGTTGTAGAAATACTATAGATCACAGCTTTATATTTATGAATATAAAGCATGCATGCATGTGTTACACATATAAGAAAGATCAATAAAAAGTTATTGAGGAGACTAGGGTTGGTAAAAATAAACATTTCTGTGAGAGTAAGAGGAGTACAAAGAATAGTGTAGGAATACTTTTTTTCGGGTATTAAAATACTGCTGATGCAAAAACAAAGCATTGCAGTACTTATAACTGAAAATAAGAAATCAAATATCATAGCTTAATATACTCCTTGTAGTGGTGTAAAAAGTTGTTCTTATAGATACGTCCTACAGTCAGATTTTCATTATTATATAGGATGGTATTACGATTGTAATCTTCTACATATTGAAGGTTAATAATCATATTCTTTTGAATCTGAACGAGTGTTGTATTGATGTAATTATTACAGAAATCTTTAAGAGTACCTGTTGTCATATAATCTTCTTTAGGTGTATGGACAACGAGATCATGACCAATAGAAACAACTGAATAGATATCTTGAATAGGAATCTGTAATGAACGCTTACTGTCTTTAAGTGTAATAGTGATATAAAGAGTAAGTAGTTTCTCTTTTAACTGCTTAAAGACAATATTTTTATCATAATCATAATGGTTCTTTCTTATGAATTGAAAAGGCTCAACCTGAAATGTATTAAATACAAGATTCTCGTGACTTGATGTGAATATAACCAGACAGTTATGCTTGTTTTTATGATATTTTGCGATTTCAATACCGTTCTTATCATTTAATTCAATATCCATGAATATAACATCATATGTACCTTCTATTTGATCAAAATGGTCAGTAATCATATTTGTAATCATATTAGGATTATGAAAGTATTCATTTATATCCTTTTGTAGCTGCATTGCGAAAGCAGTATTATCATCACAAATCAGTATATTCATAACATCACCTCTGTTATATTTTAACATATTATTTTATTGGATTGAAATGTAATTTCTGTGGAATGTCTTTTATGCATGAAAATGTGTCTCTTATGCGAGAATTATAGGCAATTTTAAGGTCATAGTATAACATTTAGTTAACATCTAGATGGAAATTAAAAAAGAGGAAGGTTTAAAGCAATGAAGAGATTAACGATAATACTATTATCTCTTGTGATGGTTTTAAATATCCCGATAACTACTGTTTTTGCAGATCATATTGAAGAAAACAATTTGAATTATTATTCCTATGAATTATTTGAGAATAGTGAAAAAAGATATGTGGATGTAATTAATAAGAAAACAAAGCATGTAGATTATATAGTATATAATAAAAAGACAGGTGTGCTCACAATTAATGGAAGAAATAAAAAGTGTGTTGTTCATGCAAATCATCCTAGAAATGCATCACATTATAAAATGAATTTCACTGTTGATTATCAAACAGCTGGACTTCTAGCAGGTAGTATTTTAGCTTTTACAGCGACTTCTATTTCATCCCTTAAAAAGGTGA
This sequence comes from Catenibacterium sp. GCM10023432, assembly GCF_042651925.1. Taxonomy (NCBI): domain Bacteria; kingdom Bacillati; phylum Bacillota; class Erysipelotrichia; order Erysipelotrichales; family Coprobacillaceae; genus Catenibacterium; species Catenibacterium sp. GCM10023432. The sequence continues at coordinate 9,106 of NZ_JBHSEB010000027.1, forward strand.
TGCCAGCTTTTAAGCTAGCGGTAGGAACTCAAGTAAAAGGCTGTTTAAAATATAAATGTCAGAAGAATAATAAGAGAACTTATATAACTCTTACAATGAAATTTGGTAGTGGCCCAAAAAAGTCATATAGTTTTAAAACTAGTAGTTTGCGGATGAGCACTAAACCTTATATTTAAACACTCACATTTTATTAAGGAGGACTTACTAGAAAAGATTATGGGATTTAAATATCTGTATATGTATAGTAGTTATGTTTTTGTTTGAGTTATTAGATGGCAGCAATATGATTCCATCTCAATATCGTCTAGCAATAGCGGCTATCATTCTGATTTTCGATGCAATCTTTGCAATATATGCAATTATTGAAAGTAGAAAGAAAAATCATTCAATTAAAATGTTTTTAGATGATTATGTTTGTACTTTAGTTCCAGCAACTATTTTCATGCTTCTCGTATTTAATTTTGGCCCATTAAAATATCGTAATGAAGTAAAATCTGCAGCTATTTTATATTTAATTATAGGCTTAGTCTACAATTTTGTTAAGGATTGGAAATCGATGAAATCAGTATCAAAAAATAATAGACTCTCATAGGAGGATTCATTATGAAATTTTCAACAAAAACAAACATCATGAAAATATGTACTAGATTGAGTACTGCGTTCACAGTATGGTATTTGATGTTTGGTAATTCTTATACAATATTATCAAAAAATCAATCAATTATATTAGTTATACTCTTTGTGCTTGATGCAATCATTTTAAGATATCTTCTTAATGACAGAATGAAAGAGAACAAATCAAAAGAAGTATTTTTACAAACTGATATCTTTGTGCTTATTTCACTTATTGTTCTTATACCTTTGCATTTAGGTATTGTACATCCAATAATTGCTGCAATATTATCAGGTTCAGTAATAATTTACCATGCAATCGCAATTACTCATAATATTAAAGAGAGAAGAAAGAAAAAGAAGCAAAAGAAATCAGGCGTAATCCCTAGCGTCTAATTAAAAAATAATATACTATATGTAAGAGAGGGTCTATTATGAGAAAAATTCTGAATTATTTTACTGGTTCAATCATTACATTCTTATTTCTGATATTTAATGATCTTGATGCGATTCCATCAAAGTATTGTTTAGGAATAGCTGCAGTTATCTTTATTTTTGATGCAATAGTACTTGCTTATGAACTTATTGATAGTATGAAGAAAAACAAATCCGCAAAAGTATTACTTCAAGAGAATATTTGTATGATCATTATATTTATGATTTTGTTGATTTTGAGAATAAGTCATTTTTCTCAAGAATGTAAGTTTGTGATTGCAGGAGTGGTAGTTTGTTATATTATAATAAGTATAATCTATAATCATAAGAAAAAGGTGGAATTTGACTAATCCACCTTTTTTAAAGCGAAAAAAAGAGCTGTAATGATTTCATTACAACTCTCGTTAATATTAATAGTTACCCTGAGCAATCATAGCATCTACAACTTTTTCAAATCCTGCAATATTTGCACCTTTGATTAAGTCATAACCTAAGCCATACTTTTCGGCTGCTGCAACAGAGTTATTGTAGATATCTACCATGATAGTATGTAGTTTTGCATCTACTTCTTCTTTAGTCCAGCTATAACGCATTGAGTTCTGACTCATTTCAAGTGCAGAAACTGCAACACCACCAGCATTTGCTGCCTTTGCAGGACCTAAAGTACCTTCATGACCTGTGAAGTATGCGATAGCTTCAGGAGTAGTAGGCATATTAGCACCTTCGATAATATACTTACATCCGTTTTCTACTAACTTCTTAGCATCTTCTTCTTCGATTTCATTCTGTGTTGCACAAGGGAATGCCATATCACACTTAACACCCCAAGGCTTTTCTCCTGGATGGAATTCAGCACCAAACTTTTCAGCATAGTCTTTTAACTTAACATCGTTCTTAGTTCTGATTTCAACAAGGAAGTCCCACTTTTCCTGAGTATTGATACCTTCTGCATCATATACATAACCATCTCTACCAGAAATAGTAACAACCTTAGCACCAAATTCAGTTGCTTTCTGAGCAACACCCCATGCAACGTTACCATATCCAGAACATGCAATAGTCTTGCCTTCATAGCTGTCATTGAAATGTTTTAATACTTCATTACCATAATAAACAGCACCAAAACCAGTCGCTTCAGGACGAATTAAGCTTCCACCAAATGGTAAAGCCTTACCAGTTAAAACACCGTTTTCATAAGCATCTTTAATTCTCTTATACTGTCCAAATAAGTATCCGATTTCTCTTCCACCTACACCGATATCACCAGCAGGTACGTCTACGTTAGGACCGATATGACGGTATAATTCAGTCATGAATGACTGACAGAAACGCATTACTTCAGCATCACTCTTACCTTGTGGATCAAAGTCAGAACCACCTTTACCACCACCGATAGGTAAAGTTGTAAGAGAGTTCTTTAAGATCTGTTCAAGACCTAAGAATTTAATAATACCTAGGTTTACTGAAGGATGGAATCTTAAACCACCTTTGTAAGGACCGATTGCGCTAGAGAACTGTACACGGTAACCTCTGTTCACAATAGTCTTACCTTCATCATTAACCCAAGGGACTTTAAACATAATAACTCTTTCAGGTTCAGTAAATCTTTCAAGGATCGCCATATTTTCATATTCAGGGTGTGCTTCAATAACTGGTTCCAAACTCTTTAAGATGTTTGTAGCCGCTTCAATGAATTCTGGCTGATCAGCATTCTTTTCTTTTAATTCTGTTAAAACCTTATCAACATATTTCATAACGAAATCCTCCTTGAATTAATTATATTATGCGTATGATAGAATTTCTATAAAATAAGAAATTATTATCACAAAGATAAAATAATGGTTAAAATAATAAAAAGTATGAATTACAATTTGTGAGTATACTTTAGGATTACGATTATTGAAATAATTTATATACAAAAATAGGTAATTTATTTATTAATATTATTTTATCAGTATAATATATAGTGTAGAAAGCGTTTACATTTAAGGAGGATCCAAGTATAAAAAAATATTAAAAAAAACGATTTCTTTATTAATTTCTATCACTTTATTTTCTTCTTTATGTTCACCTGTATTTGCGTCAGATATTAGTTTATCTATTCCTGTTCAAATAAGCGAAACAGAGACATGGTTTTTTCCTACCGAAAAAGACTATGGGGCTTATTTGAATCATAAACAAGTAAGCGGTGATATTATGACTTGTGGGGAATATTCAAAAACGAGTGAAGTATCCAGACAAACATTGAAGCATAAGTTTGTTGGATATCATAAGTTAACTCCAAGATGGACAAAGTCATCATCATATACAATAGAAAAAGGTGTGAGTAGTAGTGCTTCTCTTAAAACAAGTTATGATGGTATTTCTTTCACTTTAAGTTTAACGCATACAGCTTCTGTGAGCACAACTATTCCTGCTAATAGTAAAAAATATAGTCGTTTTGGAATATCTGGAGATTTCTTGGTAAAACATATGAGAACAGACTACTTTGATTCAAGTGGATTATATGATTCATATAATTATATTTCCAAAAAGACGCTAGCATCCTATATTGATGTTAAATATAAATCTTAATGTATAGAGGTATAGTTTTATGAGTACTAAAACAATAAAGTTTCTTTTCTGTTTTGTTATTTATGTGATTTTATTTATTGCAGTTGCTTTTTATCCTGATCAAACAATTGTGACAATCCCTATCGCAGATACGCTATTTGAGTTTGTTTCAATACCAACATTTTTCCACTCATGTCTTTTAATTCCATTTATTGGAAATACAGTGTTACTTATCTACTTCTTTAAGGATGAAATTAAAAAGTTCTTCAAATTCTAGGTTATAATAAAAAAGCGAATTGCTAGTATATACATAATAATCTTAACTTATAGCAGGAATCCTGGGAGATAGCGGAAGCTATCTCTTTTCTAATGTTTTTAAGTGCGTCTAAAATATGAAAAGTATTCATTATGCAAAAGAGAATAGCCTTTTTAGGAGGGTATATACGAAAAGAACTGTAACGCTCAAGGTAGTAGTCAATACTGTCTATTCGTTACAGCTCCTAGATTTTTGAATCAGTTGAGTTATGCAATCTTTTCGCCTTTTAATAACTTATAAACGATATAAGCGATTAAAGCACCAATGAGTGGTGATAATAAGAATACCCATAACTGATTAAGTGCAGTGCCTTTGCCAAGTATCTTCATAATAACTGCTGGACCAAATGATCTTGCAGGGTTAATAGAAGCACCGGTAAATGGAATACCTAAAATAGTAACAAGTGTTAAAGCACCACCAATTAATAATCCAGATAGTCTTTCTAATCTTTCATCATTTACTACATTTAAGTACACTAATACAAATACAAAAGTTAATACAGCTTCTACAAGAATAGCACCCTTTACATCTAATGAAATCATACTTAAAGAATTATAACCTGTTTGTCCAATACCTAAAGTAGTAATAGATACGCTAGGAATACATTTAAGAATACCAAGTAATAATCCACTTGCAAGAAGTGCACCTAATAGTTGTGCCACAATATAAAGGAACATTTCTATGAGAGAGATAGCTCCATTAAAATACATTGCAACAGACACTGCTGGATTGACATGTGCTCCTGAAATAGAAGAGAACATATAATAAACAAATGTCATTGCAAGACCAAATACAACTGCAATACCGATAATACCTGCTACTGTACTATATGTAGAACCTAATCCTGTAGATCCAAGTAATGCATAAGCTGTAGTACCTAGAAATACAAGTAGGAAAGTACCAAGTAGTTCAGATAGAAATTTCTTGATTTTCATTGAATACCTCCAATATTTTTATGAAATGAGTGTAAGACAAATTCAATAACTTGTCAAATGACCCTAATCCATGTAGAATGTGAAAAGGTGATGAAAATGAAAAAATTCAAAGATTTTAGAGTAACAGTATTTATGATTGTTATGATTCCTGCATTACTCGCATTATCTATTTATTCCAAAGTTGTATGGCATTCACAGATGCGTTTTGTCTTAGCTCTTATTATGACAATCACTATCGCATTAATCTGTCTTGCTGGCTATAATCTTCACTTATATAGCGATATTATTATGATATATACATGGAAATATGTTGCATTACTTCCAGAAATGATTGAAGTAAAGGATATTAAATCAATCAAGGCAGTAAGTAAACATAAGATCAAGATTGCGCATAAGTATATTTCTTATGCTTATGTAAGTAATAGTAAAGAGTTCATGGAAAACTATCGATTATTACAGGAATCTGCACAAGAACAAGAGAATATGTAAAATCATGTGAAATACCAAATGGGCATCTATTTGGTGTTTTCTTTTACTAAAAAACCATATAGTCGTATATATGACTATATGGTCTGATTATTTCTCTTTGAGTACAGTATACATATTAACTAAAGATAATATGATAGATATACCGAAGAATAGTGTATCGAGAATATTGGAACTTATACCCAATTCATCTATAAGAATAGCTGTGTTCCACAAAGATATTGCAGCAGATATAGAAATACCTAAAGAAATCAAAACAAGTAGTACGCTATTATTATGATTACGTTTGATGAATAGGAATAAGAGTAACTGTAGAATCAACACAATTAAGAAGTAAATAATAGTTGTAGATATGATTTTCCTCCTTTCTTTATGTTAAGTATTTTTACAAATATATTGTATCATAATAATAATATCAACGAATATATGTTTGAATAAGTATTGTAGAATGAATAATGCATACATACAATGTATTAAAGTGTTCACTATAGATTTGTGCCAATCACTTTTTTCATTTTATGCAAAAAAAAGCTTTTAGAAGATAATAAGTGTATGATGCCTTCTAGGAGGATTAAAGATATGGATTTAGCTATTTCACTTGCTACACAAATTGGAGCTTTATTTATTATGATAGGAGTAGGATATGTACTGATTAAAACAGATATATGTACAATATCAGAATCAAAACTTTTATCACAGATTGTATTATATGTTTCTGCACCTTGTGCAATCATCAATTCATTCCAGATTGACTTGACAGAAGAAAAATTAAAAGGTTTCTTACTGTCTATTGGCGCAGCTATTCTTGTACATATTATTTATTATATACTTGCTAAGATACTCACAAAGAAATGTCATTTTAATGCGATTGAATCAATGTCCATCATGTATCCTAACTGTGGAAACTTGATTCTTCCTCTTGTTTCTATCGTATTAGGGAACGAAATGGTTTTCTATTGTTCAGGTTATATGATTGTACAGACTATATTATTGTGGACACATTGTAAGTTTATTATTAGTGAAGATACACACTTTGATTTAAAGAAGATCCTCTTGAACATCAACATGATTGCAATTGCAGCAGGTATCATTATGTTCTTCTTACAGATTAAATTACCTACGATGTTTCAGAGTGCTGTATTTGGTATGGGCAGCTTAATGGGACCATTGAGTATGTTTGTAGTAGGAATGTTACTTGCGGGTATGAATATGAAGGAAGTCTTTACCGATGTCCGTGCTTATGTCGTATGTTTCCTTCGTTTAGTTGTATTCCCAGTAATTATTTTATTAGTTTTTATTTTTACAGGTATGACAAAACTATTCCCAAGTGCATCACAGGTATTAATGATTTCATTACTTGCAGCCAGTGGTCCTGCAGCTTCTACTGTGACTCAGTTTGCGCAATTATATGATAATCATGCTTTTGAAAGTTCAGTTATTAACGCATTATCTGTTCTTTTATGTATTATTACTATGCCAATCATTAATATCATCTATACGTTTATGTTGTAATATGTAAAAACAACGTGCATAATAGTGAATATAAGGAGGGCTAAAATGTCACAAACTACGAAACGCGCTATTGAAGCGTCATTGAAACATTTATTATTAAAGAAGCCTCTTGATAAGATCACTATTAATGATATTGCAGAAGACTGTGGTATCAGCCGTATGACTTTCTATTATCATTTCCAGGATATTTATGATCTCGTAGAATGGTCATGTATTCAGGATGCTGAAGAAGTATTACAGGGCCATAAAACATCTGATACATGGGAAGAAGGTCTCTATGCACTCTTTGGTGCTATCTTAGACAACAAACCATTTGTCACTAATGTTTATCGTTCTGTTAGTCGTGAACATGTAGAAACATATCTTTATAGAATTGTATATAAGTTATTAAAGGATGTTGTAGATGAACAGGCTGTAGGAATGAATGTCAGAGAAGATGATAAAGAGTTCCTTGCGAATTTCTATAAGTATTCTTTTGTCGGTCTTACATTAGAATGGATCAATAATGACATGCGACAGGACCCAGAACTTATTATCCGTAAACTAGATAAAGCAATCAAAGGAAACATCAAAGCGGCCTTAAAACGCTATGAAACCTTTTAAACAAAAACACTATAATGTATAAAGAATAAACATCTTGTATGGGATGTTTATTTTTTATATTTTATTTTTTCTATACTATGAGGATAAGGGGGATTGCTATGGATTTATTTGTGAAGCCAAGAAAAAGAGAAAACATTGATGCACATAATGCCTATATATTGGGGAGTGACTTTACTAGCTTAGTGACTGCCTGTTATTTATTGAGAGATGGTTCATTAAAGGGTGAACATATTCATATTATAGATTCAGTAGATTCATTTCACCATTATGAGTCTTATCTTTCTTTTGTAGATAATCGTAGTTTCTATTTATGGGATATATTACGTTCCATACCTTCTATAGAAACAGAGGGACTCACTGTTTTAGATGAAATGACTTATTTAAATCATGATGCACCTATGAAGACTAGTCATAATATACAACTAAGTGATCAATTGATATCAGAACTTGTTCATTTCTTCTTTACTTCAGATGAACAATTAAAAGGTAAACAGGTTAAAGATGTATTCAGTCAGGACTTTATGGAATCTGATTTCTACTATTATTGGCATGCTTTATTTCCAGTCAATGATGCTTATTCTTTTAAAGTGACATTACATCGTTATATGCATATATTGACCTCGCACAGTATGATTTCTCCTAAGTACTGCATGTATGAATCAGTGATTGTACCTATTATAGAATATCTAGATGCACATCATGTTGTCTTCCATTTCAATACTGAAGTGACTCATATAGAAATAGAAGACAATAAAGCCACTGCTTTTACAATTAAGAGTGAAGGCATAGAAGAGACTATAGGTCTGACAAGCCAGGATCTTCTATTTATTCATACAAGTCAAAGTAAAGATTCTATAGTCCATGCAGTTATTACAACTCAGGATGAAAAAATCATCCATTACTTAAGAAATATTCTTCAAAAAGATCCACTTTCTGGTGAAGATATTACAGGCGGTGTTATTCCAATTAATGAATCAGCCTGGGAACTCAATTGGACAATACCAAGACAGCCTTACTATAAGAACCAGAAAGAGAATGAATGTGTCATTCTACTTCATGGATTACATCCAGAGAAAACCGGTAATTATGTAGAAAAGTCTATGTTAGAAAGTAAGGGATATGAGATATGTGCAGAATGGCTTTATCATTTAGGTATTCCACAAGATAAAATCAATGAACTCTCATTGATGTCTGCTTCTACCGCTTCTTACACTCATACTAGTACTCATTGTGAAGCACACATCAATGGATTAAATTATGCTTGTATAGGTGAAGGTGTTTCATTACCTTATGAATATCTAGGAAGCTTGGATTATCTTGTGCATACCGCAATGAATGCAGTGTATAGTTTATTACATATCACAAGAAGTATTCCGGCTTATCGTTATTCTATTGAAGACTATTTAAGTGTCTTCTCATCTTTATATGGTGATGAGACATTTATAGAAAGTCAGTCATTCACAAAACGTCTTGTCTTAAAAGAGCTATTAAAAAGAATAGAGGGCTCTAATCTAGAAGCCCTATTAAAGGAATATAAGTTCTTCTAGATGATATGAAAGTGCTTTCTTATAAGAATCTCGTTATGAGGTTCTTTTTTTATTTGTTTGAAAGTAGATTCCAAACCCGCAAGATTCATTGAAGTGATGAGGAAGTCTGATTATGATTGGTAATGAAAGGAGAACATAGAATGGTTGGGGAAATAAAAAAACATTTAATAGTTTCCTGTCAGGCTTTGGAAGATGAACCGCTTCACTCTTCTTTGATTATGTCACGCATGGCTGTTGCTGCAATGCAGGGTGGCGCAAAAGGAATTCGTGCAAATTCTGTTAAAGATATTGAAGCAATCAAGAAGGCAGTTCCATTACCTGTTATTGGGATTATTAAAAGAGACTATAAAGACAGTGATGTTTATATTACACCAACTTATGAAGATGTAGATCATCTTGTTCAGGTGGGATGTGACATCATTGCGATGGATGCAACAATAAGCACGCGTCCAGGGTGTATATCTTTAGATGCTTTCTTCAAGAAAGTAAAAGAAAATCATCCTAAACAATTATTCATGGCAGATTGCAGTACTGTAGAAGAGGCAGTACATGCTGATGAATTAGGATTTGATTTCATTGGAACGACATTAGTTGGTTACACCAACCAAAGCAAGGGAAATCAGATCAATGCGGATGATTTTAAAATCATAAGAGACATCTTAAAAAAGGTTAAACATCCAGTTATTGCAGAGGGAAATATCGATACTCCTCAAAAAGCAAAACGTGTATTAGAACTAGGATGTTATAGCGTAGTGGTAGGTTCTATTATTACAAGACCACAAGTCATTACAAAAAGATTTACAGATGTAATAGAAGGAGAAAAATAAAATGAACGCTTTAATGGATAAGATTGCAGATAAGATTCTGCCATTTGCGGAAGTGTTATCAAAGAATAAATACTTAGCCGCTATTAGAAATGCTTTTGTAACTATTATGCCAATTATCATTGGCTGCTCATTATGTACACTATTGAATTGTGTATTCTTAGGAAAAGGAAACTATTTTGATCAATGGTTTGGGTTCCAGGGATTAGATATTGTGAATGTTCTCGGTGCTATTGGTAGCGCTGGTATGAATATTATGGCTTTATTAATTGTTTATCTATTAGCTAAGAACTTGGCTAAAGAGTATAAGATTGATGAAGACGCTGTTTCAGTCACTGCAGTTGTATGTTTCTTGATTATTACTACTTTTGGAACAGATGCAAAAGCAGGAGAATATATAAGAACATATTATTTAGGTGCTGCTGGTTTATTTACTGCATTTATTGCTGCATTTGCGACAGTAGAGATCATGAGAAGATTAATGAAATGTAAAGCATTGATCATCAAGATGCCTGATTCTGTTCCTAGTGGTATTGCTAGAAGCTTTAATAGTATGATTCCAGTTATTATTACTATGTTTATTTTTGGTATTGTAAGATTTATTACGAATGCAGTAGGCACACCTTTAAATGATTTGATCTTTAACTTTATTCAGACTCCACTTACTGCAATTATCACTTCTCCAGTTGGTATTGTAGTGATCTATTTCTTATATATGCTTTTATGGGGATTTGGTATTCATACAGGTTATATTATTTCACAGCCTATTCTAGAACCTATCTTCTTAATTAACTTAACACAGAATGCTGCTGCAATTACTGCAGGTCATGCTGCAACTCATATTCTTACAAAACCATTTACTGATTCTTTAATGTTCATGGGTGGCGCAGGAAATATGCTTGCATTAGTTCTTGCTATTTTAATTGTTTCTAAACGTAAAGACTATAAACAAATCGCAAAGCTTGGATTTATTCCATCACTATTCAATATTTCTGAACCAATCATGTTTGGTTTACCAGTAGTAATGAACCCAGTATTAATTATTCCTATGATTCTTGTAACACTTGTCAGCTTAGGTATTGGTACACTTGCGACTGTCACTGGATTTATGGGTTATACATATGTTATGACACCTTGGACTACACCTCCTCTAATTGGTGGTTTCCTTGCAACAGGTGGTAAGATTGGCGGTTTAATCACAGCTGCTATTTGTTTAGTTATTTCTGTTTTGATTTATATGCCATTTGTTAAGGCAATGGATAAAGAATTAGAAAAGGAAGAAGAAAAATAATTTATGAAAGTAATCGTGTTTGACTTAGATGGCACATTACTTGATACAAAGAATGAAATCATTGGAGGAGAGAAGACCCTTTCTCTCCTTAATGATTATCAAGAATCAGGATATAGACTTGCTATATGCACTGGTCGATTAGATCATGATATTGTAGCCATCAATAGAAAGTATCATCTAGGTATTACTGAGAGAATATCTCAAAATGGTGCTGTGATTTATCAAGGAAATCAATTAAATGCTGCTTTGTTAGATAAACGAGATGCCATGGGAATTTATGATTTACTAAAGGAGTATAATGTAAGAGTAGAGATGAATACAGTATCTAATCGTTATTGGATGAGTCCAAGGGATCCGGATTTTCCAAAAGAATTTTACGATTCATCAATTATTAAAGAGGATTTTAAAGACATTATACCCTATCAACCTGTTGTACTTTATCTTGTTGTAGGGGAAGAGGATTACTTAAAAGAAATCCAAACAGTTATAAAGAAGAAATTTACACAGGTAGATGCGATTCTTACAAGTAAGACATCATTAGAAATTGTTCCATTACATATATCTAAGGGAGAAGCTATTCGCACCATGTATCCAGAGGATGAAGTCTATGCAATTGGTGATAGTGAAAGTGATCTTGCAATGTTGGAATATGCACATCGATTCTATTATGTAAAAGAAGAAGTAGAAGGTGCTATTTGCGTAGAAAGTATTTTAGAAGCTTTAGAAAAGATAAAGGAGGAGTAGTATGCGTATCTTATTATTACCACTTGATGAAAGACCATGTAATTATATTTATCCTCAGATGATTGTGTCTTCTAACCATTCAGTTCATCTTACAATGCCTCCATTGGATATCCTGCCAAAAAAGAAGATTCCTGCTTCATTTAATAAGATTAGACAGTATTTATTAAAAGAAGCAGTCACTCAGGATGCTTTAGTTATTTCACTAGATATGCTTCTTTATGGAGGATTACTTTCTTCAAGACTGCATCATCTTACAGAGGATATTCTAGAAGAACATCTAGATGTTCTTCAGGAATTAAAGACACTTAATCCTCATCTTAAAATATATGCATTTCAATGTATTATGCGTTGTCCTCAATATAATTCGAGTGAGGAGGAGCCAGATTATTATGAAGATTATGGTTATGCACTCTTTAAAAAGAAGTATTTAGAGGATAAAGAAGAAAGAGAAACATTAACGAGTGAAGAAGAAATTGAAAAGAATAGTCTTCATATACCTGAAGAAGTAATCAGAGACTATGAAGACAGACGACTTATAAACTGTAGAATGAATTCAAAAACACTTGAATTATTAGAAAACAATGTTATTGATTTTCTTGTTATTCCACAAGATGATTCTTCACCTTTTGGTTATACCGCAAAAGATCAGAAGATCATTCTTAAAGAAATTAAAGAAAAGTGTTTAGAATTCAAGGTAATGGTTTATCCAGGTGCTGATGAAGTTGGTATGTCCCTTATGACGAGAGCTTATAATGATTACTATCAGGTTCATCCTAAGATTTATCCATTTTATGCTTCTACACTTGGTCCACAGGTTGTACCTCTTTATGAGGATAGACCTATGTTTGAAAGCTTAAAATCACATATCCTTGTAACAGGGGCAAGACTTGTAATGGATGATTCAAACGCAAATATAGTTCTGGCAGTGAATTGCCCAGGAAAAATTATGCAGGAATCATTTGACAAGAAAAAGGATGTCTCTTATTCAAGCTATCGACAGTTAATGAGCTTTGTGGAGAGAATTAAGGAATATGTTGAAGAAGGTAGAAGTGTAGGTGTGATTGATAGTGCTTATGCGAATGGTGGAGATTATGAATTGATTCGATATCTTGATCATTATAATCTTCTAGAAGAATTAAAGGGTTATGCAGGATGGAATACGAACTGCAATACAACAGGGACTGTTCTTTCTGAAATACAGGTTGGAGAGATTCATGCACCTAATACTGTATATCATTTGATAGAGGATGTTTTCTATCAAGCTAAAGTAAGACAAAAGGTGATTGAGGAAGATTTACCTGAACTTGGACTTTCTTATTATGATTTTAAAGATAAAGAGGATTTAGTAGAAAAAAGAATTGGCGAGGCATTATTAAAAGAGTATTCTACTTTAAATATTTCTCATAAGTATCCAATTAATTCTATAGAAGTTATTATGCCTTGGCATCGTATGTTTGAGATAGGAGTGAAGTTCAAATGAGAGAACAGATGATTTATAATCCTGGCATTTACCAATTAAGAGAAGATGCTCTTAAAAGAATGTTAGATATTATTTATAACCAAAAGACAGCACAGTCTGGACAAACAGTATTTTTTGGAGACTCTATTATAGAGTTTTATGATATGAATCAATATTTCCCAGAAAAGACTATTTATAATTGTGGTATTGCAGGGGCTACAACAGATGAATTGTTATGGATTGTAGATGAAGCAGTTATTAAATATAAACCTGCTCAGGTTTTATTACATGTAGGGACAAATGATCTTGGTAACACAGTGACACATTCACCCCGTCAGATTGCCTCGAATATTCAGATGTTAGTAAGTATAATACAGAAGAACTTACCTAATTGTCGTATTACTATTCTTTCACCATTACCTTGTGATGAAGATATTCAAGGATATCCTCATGCGCATGGTATACGTTCAAATGCATTTCTAAAAGATATTTATGAACATTTTGTGGAGTATCTAGGTGATAGTGTTAATTACATTAATGCATTTGATTCATTTGTAAACAAAAAAGAATTATTACTTGAAGATGGCCTTCATCCCAATGAGAAGGGCTATCAGCTCCTTACGCATATCATCAATGATTCTATGATTTTGTGATAGAATAGTTTTGGGTGATAATATGGATAATTATTTAAAAAGTACAAAAACGATGATTGAAGAGAAATATGATAGTTTTACACAAGTAGAAAAAGTAATTGCGGACTATTTTCTTCATGAAACAATAGAAGATTTTTCTAGTAAGGCTGTTGCTTCCACAATATATGTTTCAGAAGCATCTTTATCTCGATTCTCAAAGAAATTAGGTTTTAGTGGCTATAGAGAGTTTGTTTTTTCTTTTAATGCGAATATGAAAGAAAATAAGCGTTTAGATCAATTAACATCATTTTCTATACATAAATATCAGGAAGTATTAGAACAGACTTATCAAATAGTGGATAATAATCAGATTATACGTATCGCAAAGCTTCTTGATTCAAAAAAAAGAGTGTTTATTTATGGCATTGGTTCAAGTGGTCTTGTCGCAAAGGAATTTGCATCACGTTTAATACGTTTAGGTCTTGATGCGGAAGCTATTAACTCAGAAAGTGATATTACTGCCAATAGTCCGCGTGTTCAGTCAGAGTCGTTAGTAATAGGAATTTCTATTTCAGGAAGTAATCCAAATGTTATTGCGGGACTTAAACGTGCGCATGAAAAGAATGCGACAACAGTTCTTATGACTTCTATGCAGCGTGCTTATCATGATGATATTATTGATGAAATTGTTAAGGTGGCTCATGTGAAGAATGTGACAGTGTCACATATTATTTCTGCTGAGTTTCCTGCTTTAGTCATGACGGATATTATCTATACACATTATCTAAATTATAATAAATCAGATAAATTAGAGTCATTAAAGGAGATATTGAATTCAATAGATTATAAGTTTGAGAAGTAGGTGTTAAAATGGAATTAGATTACCCATATTCAAATCATATGGTTCTACAAAGAAATAAAGATATAATTCTTTCAGGTACTTCTGAAGAAAAAGAAGTAAGAATGACTTTTTTAAAAAAGGAATATAAAGTGCCTGTCAACGATGGGAGATGGCAGATATCATTTAAAATAGAACAACCTGGTGGACCTTATCGTATGATTCTTACAGATGATAGAGATATGCTTGTATTGAATGATATTCTTGTAGGTGATGTTTATCTTGCAGCAGGACAATCTAATATGGAATTAGAGATGAGAGAGTCAAAGGAAAAGAAACTTCCTTTATATCGTTCTAATGTTCGTATCATGACAGTCCCAAAGTATATCTATCCTTTTGAGGACGATAATCAAAGATGGAAAGAACTTAATGAAGAAACAGTGTCATCCTTTTCTGCAGTGGCTTCATTTTTTAGTTATTATCTTGATGAAGATATACCAATCGGTATTATTTCTAATAATAAAGGTGGTACAAGTGCTTCATGCTGGATTGAAGAAGAAGTTCTTAAAAAGAACAATGTACTTAAAGAGAATGTATATGATCCGTATTATGATGATTTACCATCATTAGATATACAAAAAGAAGAAACCGAAAAGTATTACAATGTATTTAATAACTATCAAAAAGAGTTAAAGGAATGTATTAATACACATCCTGATATGACTCTTTCCCAAATTAAGAATATTGTAGGACATACTCCATGGCCTCCTCCAAAAGGTTATTATGATTATCGAAGACCAGGTAGTCTTTATGAACATATGTTTAAACGTACTCTTTATTATCCTGTCAAAGCAGTGTTATGGTATCAGGGGGAGGAAGATAGTCCACAGTATATGTATTACAGTGAGCTACTTAAGACATTGATTCAAAGCTGGCGTCGTGCTTATCACGAAGATTTTCCATTTTTTATTATTCAATTACCTGAATATAAAAATAGTCACTTTGATGAAATAAGACGTGTGCAAAGAGATGTTGTACGTTCTATAAAAGATACATATCTTGTTACGACGCTTAAAACAGGTGATCCAGATTATATTCATCCAGCAAGTAAAGAGGAAGTAGGAAAACGTCTGGCTTATAGTGTGGCTCATTATCTTTATGAAAAGAATACACCAGTTACACCTATATTAGATGAAGAAACTTTGACATATGATCAGGATATGAAAGAAAAAGATGTTCATTTAATTGTAGATGGACATGCTTGTATAGGGCATATTCAAAATAGAAAGCTTATTATACCAGTTCAGAATTATCATATGTTAGCTTATGCGAATGATGATAATCCTAAAGTAGAAATAGAAAGTGTAGAAGGTATTCCAGCTTCTCCATTTAGAATTGAGAAAAACACCCCTAAGGCAATGTCATTAAGTTAAGAATTGACAGCTATCAAGGCATACAAACAAAATGTATGCCTTTTTTATTTTCTCTTGACAAAAGCCCAAAAATGTGAGGCCAATAATCAATATTTATATATTGATTATTGGCCAATTGTTTATAGATGTCATCGGAGGTATACATTATGGACAACTATAAACAACTAGAGAAAACTTTAAATCACATTATCAAAAAAATGAACGATTCACGCTCTATTTTCTGCGAAAATTCCAGAA
>NZ_JBHSEB010000028.1:0-7771 GCF_042651925.1 Catenibacterium sp. GCM10023432
CCACCTGTTTATTAATTTAATTTGCGGTTTTATTACTTTTTATTATGGGTAGAGTTTGCGGTTTAACAACTGATAAATCATAATTGATATCTTAAGATAAATTTATCTATGCCTTTTTTTGTAAAATTATATCTTATTTCGTTATCTTCTTTATTAGAACCATACCATACTAAATTTATCAACTCTAGAGATATTTTATTATTTATTAAATCTATTATATCTTTAAATTTATATGTTTTATTAGCATCTATGCCAAGCAAATGGATTAATCTTATATCTAACTTTTCATTATAGTCATTCTTTTCATAGATAATGCTATTATAAGAGAACCTATCAATACAGATATTGTTTTTTAAATACTTGCAAGGTTTGCAAATATCATCATGGCCATACGTAAATTGGATTTCATCTACTTTATTCTCAATGACACAATTTCCTATAAGATAAAAATCATGATTGAAGTTTTTATCAGGTACAAAATTTTCTAGACCCTTGCCATATAATTTAAAGATATCTAAAAGATGATGAGGCTTTATAATTATATTCAAATTAATATTTCTTTCTAAAATATTTACTATTATTGTAAAATTTAATAACATCATCTTTTAGATATTCCATACCCATACCCTCTAATAAATCTATAATATTATAAATACTATCATTCATAGTAACATAATATGATTCTAACTGATCTAAAGCTTCTTCTCTGGTTAATAACTTATAACGAATCATTTGACTTAATTTAAATTCTGTTTCAGTATACCCTAAAAGTCCATAATAAAAGAAATCTTTAAAGGTTTCTACTAAGCAATCAAAATGCCAACTTCTTTCAGGTCTTTTCCAATTTAATTTTTCTTTAACAGCCTCTTCGTATTTTTGAGGATTATTTGGAATATAATTATCAAAATCAAATAGTTGATATTTACTAAATTCCTGTGAAAGAATTTTACCCTTTTTATTTTTTGCCTTATATTCTAAATTATCATCTCTTAAGATGATTTCAATATTATCTGGAAAATTGTAATTTACATTTTCTGCAAGGCCACGTATTAAACCATATTTAGAATTTCCATTTCCTTTTTCTTTTAGTAATTCCCCTTTAAATGGGGCAAGTTCTAAGTATGAAGCAGCACTAACAAATTTAGAAATTTTATATTTTGAATAAGCAGTTTCATACAGTTCTCCAGTAATCCCATATCTGCAACCAGCACATAATGCAACTCTAACCATGGCTGGATCTGGATTTTTCAAGAATGATTCCAAATTATTTTTAAATCGTGGTAAAAAATCATCATCCTTCACAACTACTAACTCGCTATTCAATATTTTCGAAGCATTTATAATATTTTGATATGCTAAATCATGAACAATTCCTGTTTTATGATGATTAAAAGCAACCACTCTATCGCTACCAAACATTTCGCATAATGTCATCCAAGCATATAGTCCATCTTTTCCTCCACTTACCATTATTCCAATTTTCTCATTATCTTGTAAATCAATATCTTTTTTCAATTGATCCAACCCTTTAAATTCTTGGATTACATGTTTTTCACAATAGTTACAAATTTTCTTTCCCTTATTATCAATTTTAAATTCTGCTGTTTTATAATCATGTGGGATAACACAATAATCGCAACCAATTCGAGAAAAATTATTCATTTTAACATTTTTCATATTCTTATATAATTCTGTATAGCTAGTTTCCATATAAATCTCCTTTCTGCTAGAAACGATAATGTCAAATAACTATATATAGTTATTTGATAACTTTGTTATCAAATAAGAAATTATTTAACCTTGTTGATCCTACTTCTAACCAGTATTCCATTCCTTTAATTTTCGTACCATATCTTTCACAAAGAAACGTTTTTCTTTGTATTACTCTATTTTTTAATTCACTCTCATCAATTGATGTTTGTGGATGAGGATAATGTATGGCTTGTGCTTTCTCTGAGAACACATATTTTAAATTATTTAGAAATAATCTTATTCCTAGATCAGTATCTTCTCCACCCCAACCAATATATTTTTCATCGAATAATCCTACTTTTTCCAACTCTTCTTTTTTTACCGAGATATTACCACTCCAAAAATATATCCAAGGTGCAGGCCAAGTACTCATATCTTTACCTATATGATTTATAGTTATTTCTCTTTCATCATGAAAGTTTTTTTCTTTGTTTAATCTATTAAAACTTTGATCTATATCATTTATATCAAAATTAGATTTTAACTTTTCCTCCCATTCGCTAGAAATTTTAAATCCTAAAATACTTCCAGCTACGATACAACTCTTTTCACTTTTCTTATGTTCTTTATAATGCTCTTCAAGAAATTCTTTACAAGCAATCATACCTGAATCTATAAATACACAGATTTCTCCTCTTGCAATATTTATTCCCATATTCCTTGTTAAAGCTGCTCTAAAGCTGTTATGACTATGATAACAATATTTTATATTTATCTTTTCCTCATAACTTTTAACTAAATTAAATGTATTATCATCTGAACCATCATCACAAATAATTATCTCGTATTCTTCTTTGTTCATAGTTTGTTGTTCAAATGATTTCAAAGTAAAATCTAACAAGTTTTCTCTGTTATATGTCGGTATAATGACACTTACTTTTATACTGCTCATAAAATTATGTTTTCATCTCCTAGTCTATATTTGATTAATTTCATTTAAAATTTCATCAATTGTATGGAAAATATATTTTGCACTATCTTTAACACTATCTACACTAGTATCAAACGTATAGCTGTTTTCTGAAATTTTTAACATACATATATCATTTTCTCCATCACCAATAGTATACAGATCATTGCCATTGAGATTTGAATATAATTTCATAATTGAAGTTGCTTTAGAAATTCCATTTGCTAATACATCTGTAAAAATATTGTTTGAATACACAGATAAATTACTAATTTCATCTAATGAATATCTATCTCTATCTTCAATCGAATCAAAGACTAATGATACAGATAATATTGGTTCAGTAATATTTAAAAAATCATTTTTTTCATAAATATGATAACTATTTTCTTCTGTATTAAGAATGATTTGTTTATCTTTTTTATCCAACAAAACATTTAATACATTTTCAACATCTTTATGATTCATTTCATTTTTTTCTATACAGTTTAAATCACTATCTAGAATTATGCTACCATTTGCACATATTACATAATCAAAAAAATCTATATTATATTTTTTGATACCCTCTTTAAATTTTGAAACACTTCTTCCAGTTACAATAACGAATATATTTCCCGCTTCTCTAAATTTTCTTATTTCTTTTCTGGTGGAATCAAGTATGGTTTTACCTGTTGTAATTGTTCCATCAAAATCACTTCCAATTACTTTCATATATACCTCCAGTTATAACTCCAAATGTTTATGATTTTTTTTATTCTTATAAAAAGCATAGGCGAGTTGTATGCACATAATGCACCAAATAATAGGTTCGCAAATAATAATTCCAAAATATCCTAAGTAAGAAATCAAAAATACAACAAATAATATTTTTCCAATACATTCAATTACACTTGATATTAACGGAACTATTTTTCTTCCTAATCCCTGTAATGAACTTCTTAAATTCAACAAGATACCCAAAATCGAATAAAAAGGAGCATTTATTATTAAATAATTAGTTCCGTTTTCTAATATAATTGGATTCGTTGAACCGGATATAATTTTTATAAAATTTCTTGCAAATAAAAACATGATTATTGTTATTATCAGGCTCCAAATTATAACTATTATATTTCCATATTTTACACCTTTGTAAATTCTTTCTTGTAATTCTGCTCCATTATTTTGAGAAACGAAAACAGACAATGATGATGCTATTGTTGAACAAGGCATACATGCAAAAGTGCTTATTTTACGTGCTGCTGTATGTCCAGCAATAACAGTTGATCCCAATGAATTTATGGAAGTTTGTAAAATTACAGTTCCTATTGATACTATGGACATCATCAGTCCCATAGAAAAACCTTGACCTAATAACTCTTTATACAAATTTATATCAATATTAAAATCTTCAGGTGTAGGTATAAGAATATCATAATGTTTCTTAATATATAATATACACAATAATGAACTAAAGGCTTGTGCTAAGACCGTTCCGATTGCAGCACCCTTTACACCCATGTTTAAATAAACTATGAATACAATATCAAGAATAATATTAGTAACTGATGATACAATTAAAAATATTAATGGTATTATACTGTTTCCTATGGATTTCATGATACCAGCACAAATATTATATGCAAACATCACAAATACAAATAATGTAATTAATGCTATATAATCATAAGCTTCGTCTATTATATTATAAGGTGTATTCAATAATTTAAGAAAATCATATAAAAATAATTCTGAAAATAAAGTTATAATTATACAGAGTATTATTCCAATGATAATTACACCCGCAACTGATTTTTTTAAAAGATCATATTTCTTAGATCCATAAATCCTTGCTATGACTATACTCATGCCATTTCCTACACCCAAGGCAAATCCAACCAATAAATCATATACAGATGAGCAGGCTCCTATTGCTGCCAATGAATTCTCACCTAAAACATGTCCAACAATTATTGTATCTGTCGTATTATATAATTGTTGAAAAATACTAGAGATAAATACAGGTATTGCAAATATAATTAAACTACGAATTATATTTCCACTTAAAAAATCAACGTCTATTCTCTTTATCATTTTTCCTCCTCTAAATATCAGGAAATATATGACAAAGGTAATTAATATATATCATCACTCAAATTATAATTACTTGACTATATCTCAAGATATTTATTACCAGTTCAAAGAATTTAAAAACTTGATTTTTTCTTCACCTTTTTCAATAACACCAATTTTACTACAATAATAATATTTATTTATATGCTCTAAAATCATCTTTTCATTTTTTTCCGATACAATTACAATATATCCCACACCACAATTGAATGTATTTAACATTTCGTGATCATTTACGTTTAGATAATGTTTTAAACATTTAAATATCATAGGAATATCAATTTTACTTAAGTCGATAATTGCTGATAAACCATCTGGTATTATTCTCTCAACACTTCTAGGAATACCAAATCCAGCAATATTAACCAATCCATTAATTCTTTTATCTTCAATAAGATGTTTTAAACAATTATAATAGCAATATGGAGGTTTCATAATTTCATCAATAAAGCTATTATCATTAATGAATTCTTTTTTTATTTCTGGAATTTCATCCAATAATTTGTCAATCAATGAAAATCCATGATGATGAATACCATTTGATTCAATATACAAAATAGTATCGCCAGCGGAAATATTCTTATAGTTAATCATACTATCATAATCAACAATTCCTATCATTTCGCTATCAATCAAATATTCTCCTGGATAGATTACTTTTGGTTTGATTGAATATTGTCCCTTTAAAATTTTAATATCATATTTCTTGGCTTCATCATAACACAATGATACAATTTTATTTACCAAATCAATGTTTTCTTGAGCACTTATAATAGTATTTGTAATAAATATAGGATTTGCTCCTGTTGCCAAGATATCATTAATCAAAGTGAAAAAAATATCTTGTATCAATTCTTCAATATAGCCATATTCAATAGCTATTCGCTGTTTAGTTCCTGGTTCTAGAACCCTTGAAACTATAAAGGGATGTTCTAATGTTAAATAATTCTTTAAATCATAAATACCACCTCTAAACGAGGGATTATATTCATCCATTTCAACAAATTTCTCAGCTTTTTTATTTATAATATCCATCTTCATTACATCTACACCTGCTTTTTCATATGAAAAGCGAGCACTATATCCTTCGCCTTTTAAAATTTCATCAACACTTACATTGAATATTTGAGAAAGATCATCCAATATGTCTAAAGATGGAACTGATAAACCTTTTTCCCACCTTGATATAGCTTGAAATGTGATATTTAATTCTTCTGCTAATTGTTTTTGAGTTAACTCTGCTTTTTTTCTTTCATTTGACAAAAATTGACCAATCTTTTTATAATCTAACATTTCCTATCCCCTCACATATTATATTTTACATTTCATTAAAAACCTATCATTTATTATATGAATTATATGAGTCAAATTCAATTAACAATTGAATTTAGTAATTATCAATACTGTCAATTATATTAATTTAGATATCACCTTGTAACCTAGAATATGTTTAAAATTCTCTCTTTGTAGCTATTTTTTAATTACTCGTTCATAAAAGAAACTGCTACATTTTTATTTGCATTAATATTATATTTTTTATTAATAATATAAATCACTTTATGCAATGATATGTGTTTATTTAGATTTGTATTTTAAGAAATCAATAACGAAATACGACATAATAAAATTAGCTGATAAATATGAAAATAATCATTATATTTCAATATATATGCCTATAACATACTATTGCATGATCATATTTGTATTTTATATATATCTTATATAATATTTGTAAAATATTAATCAGTCCCATGTGCTACACCTAAATCAATATAAGCCATTTCAAAAATATTTTTCATACTTCTATCAATATAATTTTTTTCTGTTATCATAAATGCAAAAGTCAATATAAAAATGTAGGTTTTGGCCAATAAGGCATTAGTAAGAACAGGATCACCAAACACCTCTGGCCATTTAGAGAATGTTAGGTTTGTCGTGATAATCGTACTTGATTTCTCATATCTTTTCGCAATGAGATTAAAGAACAGATTGGCAGTATCTGCATCCATTTTCTCATATCCTAATTCATCAACTATAAGAAGCTTATATCTGCAGATCCACTTGATTCTTTGTTCCAGTCTGTTCTCATATTTGGCCTTTCTGAGCTGTGCTATGAGGTCATGAAACGAAATACAATATACGGAATATCTCTGCTTGGCAGCTTCTGTACCAATACCTACAGCTAGATGCGTCTTGCCTTCTCCTGGCGTTCCGCATATGATGATATTCTCACAGTTTTCAATGAATCTCAATGTAGCCATATCTCCAATCTTCTTTCTATCCAGTGAGGGCTGAAAGCTGAAATCAAAGTCCTGAAGACTTCTCTGAAAAGGAAAGTTAGCTACCTTCACACAGCTGACTATGGCTAAATCCTCCCTGTATTTCATCTCCATCTGCACCATCTCATCTATGGCTTCCAGCGGTGTCTTTACCCCGTCAGACATCATATCCAGGTACTTGTTTATATTCTCCTTCATCTTGGGAAGCTTCAGCTTCTCTAGATTATTCATTAATATATTTATTGAACTCATACTATTAATCGTCCATTTTCATTCTGTATGCTTTTAAATAATCTGTTGTCTCTTTTTCAAATTCTTGGTAGATTGAATCATAACCTTCCTGTGATAGAAAGTTATGGATATCCATAATATCAAATCCCCACAGATTCACTCTAAGAATATTCAGTTCATTCTTATTGGCTGACTTTTTTAATGCAGAGAAGAACTGTTCTTCATCAGTGATATATGGAAGAATCTTTGATACCTCTATATAAAAAGTCTTTCGTTTGGGGCTAGTATAAATTTAGTGCCAGTCAAATAGAGAAAATATCTAAAAAAAAGAATTGAAAAACATTCGAAAGAATACTAGTCTGAAACATGAAAATAGAGGTGTTAAAAATGGCAGAAAATAAAGTGATAGACAAACAGTTTAAATTGGATGCAGTTCAATATAGAAAGGATCATCCTGAACTTACTTTTCAACAGGTTGCTGATA
>NZ_JBHSEB010000029.1:0-18327 GCF_042651925.1 Catenibacterium sp. GCM10023432
CATCAGCAACTATACAAAAATATATTGAAAGTCAGGAATAATAGATACGATTTACGAGGCTCCTCCCACCGCCTAAACGCAGTGGGTTTCCGCCTATGACAAACGAAAGGATTTATTTATGAAGTCATGGCCGGTGCAGCAATCAAAATAAAGAAGGCATAGGCTCTTGCATAAGGTAATATAGTAGAAGTTGAACCCATTAAATACATAAGCGGTTTTAGGAATGTAAGACCTAGTATCGCAATCAAAGCACCAAAAAAGAGTGAGCCAAAAAAGCTTGTAGATGCAAAAATACGTGCTTCTTCTACTCTTTTTGCCCCTAGTCTTCTTGATATGTTTGCGCCTGCTCCATGCCCAAACATAAAGCCAAAAGCTTGTAATATCGCCATCAATCCAAAAACAATCCCTACTGCACCTGTAGCACTTGTTCCTACTGTAGAGACAAAGTAAGTATCAGCCATGTTATATATATTAATCACTAACATTGAGATTGTTGTTGGTAATGCGAGAGTAAGTATCAGAGAAGGGATTGGCTGCTTGATCATTCTCTCATACTGTGATTCATATTGTGTCATATAACTTTCCCCTTTTGGTTATTTATTATAAAACTACTTCACACTTAAAACAATCTAGGTTCACATAATGAAAAAATTGTGATAATGTAAGAGATGCGAGGTATGAGAAAATGTATAAAAAAATATTAACACTAGTATTATGTGCTTTCTTTGTATTAACTGGATGTTCTTCTAAAACAGCTGTTAAATCACAAGCGAGTACATATGCAGTCCTTACTAAAAAGAAGAAGAGTGAACTACTTAAGATGAAGAAACACTATGATCTTGTTGTGGTGAGCAGTAAAGGTTTAACTGAAAAAGACATGAAAGTTTTAAGAAAGAAATCTAAACAGATTTATTTCTATATGAGTTTAAAGAAACCACATCATAAAGCTGAAGAGTTAAAGGCTGATGGTATTTTTATTAGTAAGATTGATAATGCAGATGCATTAGATGCTCTTATTAAAGAAGCGAATCAGAATAAGTTAAAAGTTATTGTGAATAATGCCTATGATTATAGAGAAACTATTTATAAGAATTCTAAGATGGTTGCAGGTGTAAACCAGACTTGTATGATGACTAAGAAACAGGGTAAGAAATATGTAAAACAGGATACTAAAGTATCAACACGATTAAAGAAATATTTAAATACATGTCAGGAAAAAGGTATAGCGACTTATTTAGTAGAGTATACTAAAAATACTGACTGGAGAGCTGCAATCAATGCTTATTGTAAGAAGCATCATATTACTTACTACAATCCAACTATAAAGTAAAATGACACGGGATCCCCGTGTCATTTTGCTTTATAGCATTGAAGTCATACCACCATCAACTACAAGTGTCTGACCTGTTGTATATGTACATGCATCACTTGCAAAATAAACAAGTGCACCATTCATTTCGCCTTCTCTACCAAATCTCTTTAATGCCACTCTATTCTTTAATACAAGAGACCCTGGAGCATCTAATGCACCATGTGTCATTTCAGTATCATAGACACCAGGTGCAATTGCATTTACAAGAATACCATAAGGAGCTAGATCTCCTGCCATAGCTTTAGTGAGGTTTACTACACCACCCTTAGCTGCAAAATAGCTCACCTGAGCAGGTCCTGCCTGAATACCACCTACAGAAGCAATATTAATAATCTTACCAGAATTCTGCTTTATCATTACTTTAGACACTTCTCTTCCCATTAAAAAGACGCCCTTTAAGTCTGTATTGAGAACCTTATCCCATTGTTCTGTTGTATGATCATGTAATCCACTTGAATATTCTACAACACCTGCATTATTTACAAGAATATCAATATGTCCATAATGTTCTTCAATCTTTTTTACTGCCTCTTTAATGCTCTCTTCATTTGTTACATCACATGCAACTGGTAAACAATCATGTCCATTTTCTTTAAGTTTCTTAGAAAGTTCTTCTAATCTTTCTACTCTACGTGCAAGTACTGCCACATCACATCCCTGTTCACTTAATGCCTTTGCGAATTGTTCTCCTAGACCACTTGATGCCCCTGTAACAACTGCAACTTTTCCAGTTAAATCAAAACTAATCATACTATCCTCCTTGTTATATACCTAAGTATACAATTACTTTACTCTAGTTATATTATATAGCAAGTGAATACAATGTCAACGCTTACATATCATTACAAAGAAAAAGACATCCGAAGAGGTCCGTTAATAGAAAACCCGAGCAAACATCGTTTGCACAATGCCGCTACTGTAAAAGAATATCTTTTTCAACCTATCGCGATGATACACTGTCTAAAACCAACTGTCGACTATCAATTCAAGAAATTTGAAAGTTCCCTGGACTAATTTATTTTGTCTTATAATAATTAGAATTTCTATCAATTCTTCTCATCAATTTCTTCAATTCCCCACTTTCGTATAATGCAACTCCATCGCTTCTTACTATTTTCTTATGCATATACAACAACGTGATGATTTGCTGAATTCTCGCATTACTCATTTTATTTTTTCGAAAGTTAGAATTCATATCTGGAATACATACCAATTCCTTTATAATCTCTTTATTTGTATGATGTTCTGCAGTATGAGGTCTTAAATCATTCAAGATACTATTACTATGAGCAGCCCCATTTCTAATTTTTTTACAAGTTAATAATCCATAATAATTATTTTTCATTTCTTTGTCAGAGAAACGATTAGCACAAAAACAATAGAATGCGACCATCCTTCCGAATGGTATTATTTCAAGAAATACCCATACCGGATAATTCCTATCATATTTCTCAATCATATCTCCGCAATATGCATTTCCTCTATTTCTGTTCAATTCATTAAATAAATAATTTCTGTATTTTTCATCCAATGAATCAATATAATCTTTGACGATTTGATAACCATCTTCATCATACTCATCTATTTTTCTTAACAATTGTAGTTTAGTATGATGTTCAATATCCAAAGCCATTTCTACTACTCTATAGCGAAGACGCATATCAATGATTGACACATCTACTAGATACGCAAATTCCAAATTAATATACTTTCCCTCATTTTCTCCACCTGGATGTTTATCATAATTTTTTCTAAAAGAAGTCAGCTTATAATAATTATTGTTGTACTTGAGATATTGTTTGGCTGATTCCTCATCCATGATATTGAAAAGTATTCCCTTGTCTTTCAAATGTTGAATCTGTTCATCTAGAGATAATCTTGGTTTATCATTTTCCATCATCAATCTCCTTTAAACATATTAAAAAAACTATAAGAATTACTCTTATAGTCTTCTACTTATTCATACTATTTAAAACTACTTTTTTCTCATTATCAAAGACATTGTTTACATCCAAATCTTCTTGCACATCCATTACATATAGGTTTTGTTGCACATTCTATACAATGTTCACTGAATTCTCTTTTATACAATTGATCTTCTCTTAATTCATTATCAAAGAAATCATAAAGATGATATACAGGTTTCTTTCCTTGATAATTCATTTTAGAACGATAAGCTATTCTTGTCTGAGCTACTTTACCTTTTATTCGATAATGGGTGCCATCCTTCACAAAATGAGATCCTGTCTCAATAAAAGTGAATGTTGTATTCTTATTCACACATTGATTATGTAAAGATTTAATCCAATCGAAGTCACATGCTCTTGTACCACCATAATTCTCTCCACCGCATGTCACTTCTTCTATGCGTCCATCTAAATACTTTTCTAAATCAATAGGACCAATAAGAGGTGCGAGCATCACCCCTTTATGTTTGGCAGGAATATCTAAAAGAAGTGGTATACGTTCATCAGCACGTTTTTGATTCTCACATGTGACATTAAGTATCACATTCTCATACCCTTCACCCCAGTTATCAGGTAAGCATTCTTTGAGTCTTTCTGCTCTTTTAGTAAGTATATAAAAGATTACATCCTGTCTTCTTCTGATCATTGACCAGACATCATCTCTCCATATATCTGCTTCTTCTAAACAGAAATCACTTGTCATACAGACTCTTATCCTTTCTCCACTTTGTATCTTATATGTACCATCTCTATTTCTAGAGAGTGGATATGCAAAATCATTGGTCTTATATATATGTGAACCATCTTGATTTCTCATCTTATCCAAAACATACATATAACAATTCATACATCCTTCTGAATACTTTACACAGCCATGCCAGGGATTCCAAATATCGTGCATCTTATCTCCTTATCAAACTAAATTGCTTTATTTCAAACCATTTAATAATACGTCCTATTGTTCCTACACCAATACCATAGAGTGGTGAACGTGTTACTAAACAGAGAATAATTGTAGATAGAATCATTTTAATATCAAAACAGTTCTTACACAAGGAATACGCCTTATTATAGTGATTAGAAATACTTAAGATAACTACTGATAGAAGAACCAAATGAGACTGTACAATAGTGTGATTGCAATAGGGTAGACAAGAAATAATATTAAAAGTTAATTAACTATTATTTCTGTGCCTCCCGTTGCACCGTACGTACGGGTCTCGTATACGGCGCTACATTTATATGATAATTTCAGACTAACTTAGATAGTAATTAAGGGGATTGATCAGACCAGGTCTATCTCCTATTCTTTTACCCAAAAATTTGGGACTAATAATATTATTAATTACATGACCGCAAGCCTGGCTATAAAGTCCGCGTCTAGAGTTTGCCACCGAAAAGATTTGTTCATCAGAAAATTGGCAAGAAAATAGCCTATTCATTTTGTATAAGTTTTTATAAATCGTTTTAGGTCTTTTCCACTGTTTCAAAATGATTACTCTGATTTTATGGCGAAGCCATTGACCAAAGACGTCAATGAAGTATTTCATCACGCCTATTCGATAATAGTTAATCCACCCCACTACAATCTGATTGATTCTCTTGAATGTAACTGCAAGAGGGCGTGCAATTCCTATCCTTCTTATAAGTTCTCTTCTACATTTATCGTAGATTTTCATCTTGCTCTGATTGGAAGGCTTGCATTTCCATTCACCATACCTTTTGAGGTAGGTGAATCCTAGAAACTTGCTTTCGGGTGGTCTGACCACTTTGGTTTTAGTAGCGCTGACTTTAAGAAATAGTTTTCTCTCTAGCCATGAAGTGACTGACTTCATTACTCTATTTGCACTCATCTCGCTCTTAACGAAGATATTGCAGTCATCTGCATATCTTACAAAGCGTAGTCCTCTATTTTCCAATTCCTTGTCAAACTTATTTAGATACACGTTCGAAAGAATTGGAGACAGTGGGCCGCCCTGTTGAACGCCGACTCTAGAAGGCTTTACTAAACCATCTTCCATAATCCCTGCCTGCATGAATTTGCGAATAAGATGTAATGTTGTTGAGTCATTCACATTCTTTTCTCTAAGTATTGAGATTAACTTGTCATGATTTACAGTGTCAAAGTATGCTTCAATATCTAAGTCTATAACCCAGTCATAACCTTCATTGATGTATTCTAGAGTCTTTAATACAGCCATCTGTGCACTTCTTCTTGGTCTGAATCCATAACTGAATTCACTGAATGAAGAATCTAATTTCTTCATCAATATCTGTGCAACAGCCTGTTGAATAACTCTATCTACAACTGTAGGTATACCTAATGGTCTTTTCTTGCCGTTAGGCTTTGGAATATAGACTCTCTTAACTGATTGGGGCTTATATTTCTTATTAAGTATAGAATACCTAATCTCTCTTCTATGCTTATAGAAATATTCATCAAGTTCATCTACTGTCATCTTGTCGATTCCAGATACACCTTTGTTTCTCTTGACCTGTAGAATAGCCCTGTCGATATTTGAATCACTAAGTATTTCATCAATTAATCTCATGTCTGTGTTCTCCTTTTCGTATCGTAGATTTATCTAGAACCGTTCCCTCTTCCTTCATCTCCACAGAATTACGTTTTCCTTTTATGAAATGATTCCAATTTCGAACTATCTAGATATTGCTTTATGATGAGTGACATCATATAAACATTAGGTCCTTCAGTGTCGGTGAGACACCTACTATGACCTCAGCTGACTCCTCACAGTGAGCTTTTTATCGCACAACTTACCATCACTGATTTTAAAGATATTGGACTTCATTGCCTGTGAGGCCTCCCGGGGTAATTCACTAATCCTGTTTCCTTCACAACGCCTTGATTTACTCTCTTGGTTTTACGTTTACCTTTAGGACTTCGGTTTGTATTGCAACCTTATCCACCATTTAGCCTTGTATCAAGTTTCTGTTCGTACGCTCAAAGGAATCGCTACACCACTTCCTTCACTCCTACCTTTATGGTATCGGCTTGTGGTTCACTACACTTGGCGGTAACTACCTGTGGTCGGACTATCTCCGACTGAATTAGTGCCATGCCCGGCACACCTAAAAAAGCATGCCATCTAGGCATGCTCATTTTATTCTAATTCGAATGCTCCAGTATATAACTGATAATACTGACCTTTCTGTTTAATTAAGTCATCATGAGAACCACGTTCAATAATATGACCATGATCTAATACCATGATTACATCTGAGTTCTGTACAGTAGACAATCTATGTGCAATAACAAATACTGTACGTCCCTTCATTAAAGCATCCATACCTTTCTGTACAATGGCTTCTGTACGTGTATCAATGGAAGATGTTGCTTCATCCATGATCATAACAGGTGGATCTGCTACTGCAGCTCTCGCAATTGCAATTAGCTGTCTTTGACCTTGTGATAAACTTGCTCCATTACCAGTCAACATTGTGTTATAACCATCTGGTAAACGAGTAATGAAATCATCCGCACCAGCAAGCTTTGCAGCTTCAATACATTGTTCATCAGTCGCTTCTAGATAACCATAACGGATATTATCCATAACTGTACCAGTAAAGAGGTTTGTATCTTGTAAGATAATACCAAGTGATCTTCTTAAATCAGGCTTTTTGATCTTATTGATGTTGATACCATCATATCTGATCTTACCATCTTCAATATCATAGAATCTATTAATTAAGTTGGTAATAGTTGTCTTACCAGCACCAGTGGCCCCTACAAAGGCTATTTTCTGACCAGGCTTTGCATATAATGTGATGTTATGAAGAATCATCTTATTAGGATTATAAGCGAAATCCACATCATGCATTTCTACATCGCCTTCAAGTCTTGTATAAGTCACAGTACCATCTTCATGTGGATGTTTCCATGCCCACATTTCAGTACGTTCAGTTGTTTCTACTAATTCACCATTTTCTTCTTTAGCATTCACTAAAGTAACATAACCTTCATCAAATTCAGGTTCTTCATCTAATAATCCAAAGATACGACTAGCCCCTGCTAGACCCATAACAACAGAGTTGATCTGCTGAGAAATCTGACCAATCTGACCAGTGAACTGCTTAGTCATATTCAAGAATGGAACAACGATAGAAATATTAAGTGCCATACCAGATAAAGATACATTTGGTGTCTTTAGATAAAGAAGAATACCACCTGTTAAGGCAATTAATACATAAAGAATATTACCCATGTTATGAAGAACAGGCATCAAGATATTCGCAAATGTATTGGCTTTTCTAGATGCTTCAAACCAGGCATTGTTTACTTTATCAAACCCTGCGATTGCATCTTCTTCATGATTGAATACTTTAATAACCTTCTGCCCATTCATCATTTCTTCGATATAACCTTCAGTTGTACCAAGAGTCTGCTGCTGTTTAATAAAGAATCTTGAACTCTTAGAACCAAAACTCTTAGTGATAAAGAACATGATAACACAGCCAATTAATACAACCCCTGTTAACCAGAAGCTATAGTAAATCATAATACTAAATACTGTTAAGAGAACAATAGAAGTCTGCATTAATGCAGGTAATGACTGAGAAATAAGCTGTCTTAATGTATCAGTATCATTTGTATAAATAGACATGATATCACCATGTGCATTTGTATCAAAATAACGGATTGGAAGACTTTCCATTCTTGCAAACATCTTTTCTCTGAATTTCATTAAAGAACCCTGAGTGACTACAGCAATTAAACGGTTGTATGTAAATGAAGCAATTAATGAAAGAATATAAAGAATAAGTAATACAGTTACAAATGATAATACTTCAGGCTTAGCATGTAGCCAGTCTTTTGTACGCCAGTATTTTTCAATAACAGCAATGATATTCTGCATAAATATTGATGGAATAGAGCTGACGACTGAGTTAAAAAGAATTAATGCAATAATAATAGGTAGAAGAACAGGATAGAATTCAAAGAGTGTTTTAATAAGACGTGTAAAAGTGTTCTTCTTATTACCACGATTATTTTTCATCCTGTTCACCTCCCTTGTTTTGTGAATAATATACTTCCTGATAAATTGGATTTGATGCAAGAAGTTCATCATGAGTACCGATTGCTTCAACAGAACCATTATTCATGATAATAATCTGATCTGCATCCTGTACACTTGAAACTCTTTGTGCAATGATGATTTTTGTAGTTTCAGGAATAAACTTCTTAAATCCTGCTCTAATAATAGCATCTGTTTTAGTATCTACAGCACTTGTAGAGTCATCAAGAATTAAGATTTTAGGTTTCTTAAGTAATGCACGAGCAATACATAATCTCTGTTTCTGACCACCAGAAACGTTAGTACCACCCTGTTCAATATGTGTATCATATTTATCTGGGAACTGTTCAATAAATTCATCTGCACAAGCAAGATGACATGCTTCTTCTATTTCTTCATCTGTAGCATCTTTATTACCCCAGCGTAAGTTTTCTTTAATAGAACCAGAGAATAAGACATTCTTCTGTAATACAACAGAGACAGCGTCTCTTAGAGTCACTAAGTCATAGTCTTTTACATTTACACCACCGACTTTAACTTCACCTTCAGTGACATCATATAAACGTGAAATAAGGTTTACAAGTGACGTTTTAGAAGAACCTGTTCCTCCTAGAACACCAATTGTCTGTCCTGATTTAATATGTAGATTAATATTTTCAAGAGCATAACGATCAGCACGCTTAGAATATTTAAATGATACATTATCAAAATCAATAGAACCATCATTTACTTCATAAATAGGATTTTCTGGATTAGAAATAGTACGTTTTTCTTCTAATACAGCAACAATACGTTCACATGATTCGATAGAAATAGTCACCATAACAAAAACCATTGACAACATCATCAAGCTCATAAGAATCTGGAAACTATAAGTAAGCAATGAAGATAACTGTCCAACCTGAATGATATTACCACCAAAATTAACAACTAAATAAGAGCCAAAAGTAAGCACAAAAATCATTACAACATAAAGACAGAACTGCATCATTGGGTTATTTAATGCAAGAATCTTTTCAGCTCTTGTGAAATCACCACAAACATCTTCAGCTGCTTCATTGAATTTCTTCTTTTCAAACTCTTCACGTACAAATGATTTTACAACTCTAATACCGTTGATATTTTCCTGTACTGAATTATTTAAGTTATCGTATTTTTTAAATACTTTTCTAAATAAAGGCATTGTCTTCTTAATGACAAGTCCTAACCCAATACCAAGTACTGGAATAGTAAATAGGAAGATCAACGCAAGTCGACCACCCATAATAAATCCCATGACCAATGAGAAGATCAACATAAGTGGAGCACGTACAACTGTACGAATAATCATCATATAAGCCATCTGAACGTTAGTGACATCAGTTGTCATACGAGTTACAAGTGAAGATGCACTAAAACGGTCAATGTTTTCAAATGAGAAGTTCTGAACCGCAACAAACAAGTCTTTACGTAAGTTCTTACCAAAACCAGCTGAAGCATTGGCTGCTTTAATACCAGCAAGTGCACCAAATAGAAGTGAGAAACATGCCATGACAGTTAATATAACACCAAATTTCACAATAACTGAAATATCACAGCCATTCTGCATTCTGTTGACTAGATTTGCAACCATTAATGGAATAATGCATTCTACTAATGCTTCAAATGCAACAAGAACAGGTGTCAAAATTGAATCTCTCTTGTATTCACGAATACTTTTCTTAAGCACACGAATAATATTCATATTATTTCCCCTTTCATTCATTTTCTAGATTTGAATAGACTTTACTAAGAAGATCAGCTAAAGTATCAATTTCTTCCTGTGTTAACCCACTCATCATCAAACGATTTGATTGCGCTATATTATGTCTTACCTGTGCACAATGGCTTTCACCTTTTTGTGATAAACAGGCAACTTTAATTCGCTTATCCTTAGGATCATCACAACAATCAATCAGATTCTTTTCCTGAAGTCTTCTAAGAAGTCCCGCAGTTGTTGATTGAGCTACATGTAAATCCTTCTCAATCTCCTTAAAGGTCATTCTCTGATCAGGTGCGTCCTGTAATTTCAATAAAACATGGGACTGCATTAAAGTTAATCCTTCTTTTCTTAAAGAATTATTTGCACGCTTCTTTAAACAGTCATTAATATGCTTAATATAGCTTACTGCTTCACTTTCTCTCATCAGTTTACCTCCTTCTGCGCATTAGAATGATAGTACACTTTCAATTCAATGTCAATAGTATGCTATTAAATATCAAATTATGAAAAAAGAAGGACTTAGTCCTTCTTCTCAGCCTTAGATTCACAATAATAACATCTATAGATACGTTTTTCTCTATTTGCTAGATAGAACACCTGATCTAAATCTCTTTCTACAGATGTAATACATCTGGGGTTCTTACATTTAGCCACATTAATGATTTTTTCTGGAAGCTGTAATTTCTTCTTTTCTACTGTTTCACCATTCTTAATAATAGAAACAGTAATATTAGGATCAATATAACCTAATACATCTAAATCAACATCAAAATCATTATCAATCTTGATGATATCTTTCTTACCCATCTTATTAGAACGGCAATTCATGATGATTGCAACCTGACAATCTAACTTACCTAGATCAAGAGCATCATATACTTCTTTTGCTTTACCAGCTGCAATATGGTCAATCACAATACCATTTTTAATACTGTCTATTCTCATAATCTTTCCACCTCATTCTGTAATCCTAATAAGCTTAAGATCAATGCCATACGGATAAAACGTCCATTATGAGCCTGTCTGAAATAAGCAGCTCTTGGATCTGCATCGACTTCAGTCTTGATTTCATTGACACGTGGAAGTGGATGCATAACAATCATATCTTTCTTTGCAGCCTGTAATTTTTCTTCATCTAAGATATAAGTATCTCTTAAACGGATATAATCCTGTTCATTGAAGAAACGCTCCTGCTGTACTCTTGTCATATAAAGGATATCTAATTCTGGCATGACTTCTTCCATGCTACGTACTTCTTTATATTCAATACCCATTGGATCAAGAATGTCTTCTTTTAAGTATTCAGGAAGCTTTAATTCATCTGGAGAGATGAATACAAACTTAGTACCTTCATAACGTGACATTGCTTTTAACAATGAATGAACTGTACGTCCAAACTTCAAGTCACCACAGAAACCTACTGTAAGGTTCTTTAAAGTGCCTTTTTCTCTCTGAATAGTTAATAAGTCAGTTAATGTCTGAGTAGGGTGATTATGTCCTCCATCACCTGCATTAATTAAAGGTACCGTGCATGTTGATGAAGCCACAACTGGAGCACCTTCCTTTGGATGACGCATTGCGATAATATCACAATAACCGCTAACTACATGAATTGTATCTGATACTGTTTCTCCCTTAGAAGCACTAGATACGTTTGCAGTTGGGAATCCTAATACCTTTCCTCCAAGTGATAACATAGCACTTTCAAAAGATAGTCTTGTACGTGTACTAGGTTCAAAGAATAGTGTTGCAAGAATCTTATGTGCACATACGTCCTGATAACGTGTACGGTCTTTGATGATATCGTTTGCGAGTGCGATTAAATCATCAATTTCTTCAACAGATAAGTCCATTGGATCAATAATGAATTTTTTCATGGTGAGCTCCTTCTTTATAAACTTGTTTTAATTCCTATCTATTATATCACAGCCCCTCTATTTAAACAGTTTTTTCTAGTAAAAACGTTTAATTGATATATTAACTATATTATTATGATATAAGTAAGGAGAAAGATTATGACTGAAAAAGAAAAAATGTTGAAAGAAATGTTGTATGACGCCAACAATGATGAAGATCTACTTAAAGAAAGAACAATCGCAAAAGATTTATGTTACAAATTTAATCAACTGATGCCTTCTGATGTAGAGAATCAAAAGAAACTATTAAAGGAACTGCTGGGACAAATAGATGATACCGCATCAATCCTAGCATCTTTCTGGTGTGATTATGGTTACAACATCAAGGTAGGAAAGAACTTCTTTGCGAACCATAATACTGTCATTATCGATTGTGCTCCAGTAACTTTTGGAGATAATGTCTTTATCGCACCTAACTGTGGTTTTTATACTGCAGGACATCCAATTGATACAAAACGTAGAAATCAAGGACTTGAATTTGCTTATCCTATTACGGTGGGAAATAATGTATGGATTGGTGCAGGTGTTCAAGTGATGCCTGGAGTCACTATCGGAGATAATGTTGTCATTGGTGGAGGAAGTGTTGTTGTAAAGGATATTCCTAGCAACAGTGTAGCCGTAGGTAATCCATGCCATGTGATAAGAGAAATCACTGATAAAGACGAACAAACAAATTGGAATATATAAAAAAGGGACAAAATAAATTTTGTCCACAAGGCAATAATCTTTGAAGATTATTACCTTTTTCTTTAAAATCTCAATTGTAAAATGAAACTGGAATTAAGGAATTGGGATAAAGGGGCATGCCCCTTTATCCCAATTCGCGCAGTCACAGGCCCACTATTCTCAATTTTTGTATAAAAAAGTCCATAGAAATCGTATTATATAGTTACCACACTTTATAAGGAGATTTCTATGAACAGCATTAATATATCACAAAAAGCCAAAAATAAACACCTTAATTTTTCTCATTATGAATTCATCATCAATTCTTTGATTCAGTTCAATGCTTCCCATCCTGGTAAGCGTAACATTGGCAAGACTCAATTCATTAGAGAATTAGCTTCTACTGTAGGCACTACCGTCTCTAATGTCTATTCGATCATTAAGGATGCCACTATAACTATCAAAGATACTCATCTTAAAATTCATTATGAACTTTCTGCCATGGCTGCATTTGAAAAGAGATCAAAGATTCATAAAATTCCAAATAACTCTAAATTTGAAGAATCAAAAGAGTTCATATCTCTTGTCGAACAAGAAATTAAATCAAATAGATTGTCCTCTATTGATGAGACCATCAACTATTTAAGGATTCATCAGCCAGACAAAATAAAGAATATGGTGACTGTGTCTACTAAAACCTTTTACAACTATGTACATCAGGGAAAAACATCCATCAATCCTATTGATCTTCCTCGCATGGTCAGAAGAAAGACAAAAAAGAACTGGAAGTCATACATTCCAAAAAGACAGAAAGGGACTTCCATTACCGAAAGGCCTGAATATATCAAGGACAGAGAAGAATTCGGACACTGGGAAGGTGATTTAGTTACTGGACCTAGAGATGGACAGAATGGTGCCTATCTTACTCTCATTGAAAGAAAGACACGCTTCTATTATATGATTCCTATCTCTGCTAAATCTTCAAAGCAGGTCTATATGCAGATAAACAAGCTTCATAAGTTTTATGGTGATAGCTTTAAGGATATCTTTAAATCAATCACCTTCGATAACGGTAGTGAGTTTTCTAGATGGAAGGATATAGAGCAGAAGCCAAAATCAAAAGAGAAAAGAACCACTGTCTATTTCGGTAGACCCTATCATTCATGTGACAGAGCCTCAAATGAGAACTGCAATGGACTTATAAGATATTTCATTACGAAAGGAACTGATATTAATACAATTGATAAGGAGACAACTATTGATATAAACAATAAAATAAACCAGAAGAAAAGAAAGATACTTGGATATCTTTCTTCTGAAGAACTATTTCTTAACGAACTAGCTAAACTTAATGTAACTGATAATACCATTTTCTATAAAATCTAATTTATCTTCTTATTTCCAGTTTCTGATTGCAATTCGAGTTTTTCTTTAAAATTATAGTTGGTGATTTCATGATTGATGATACCAACTATGCTGATTGTCTTGCTTTATATAATTTTGATCATGTTGAAAAGATTAAAGGTAAAGAATCTTTTTCCTACATCTTCAACGATAATATCAATTATATCCGCTCTCTTTACAATAGGGGCAAGATTAGAAATGTTACTTATGATAATATCCAAAAAACGATTCTTTGCAGTTCTATCTATCTTGGCTATTATCTTTTTGTTTGCCCTCATTGCGATAAGGAAACTATTGTTCCTCACTAATGTCATTCTAAGCTTTGTACTTCTTGTGGTACTAAAGAAGCTAAGATTCGTGCTGCTCATATCTCTTCTATCGCTCTTGATACCAAACATCGTCATATCGTTTTTACCATCCCTGATCTTTTAAGAGGTTACTTTCTTAATGATATATCTCTTTTGAACCTTCTTTTTATCGCTGCCAGAAATACTCTTGCTTGTGTATTTAATGATACAAAATACAGAAAGCTCAAAAGAAAGAATATCTATACCACAAAACCCAAATGCCCTTACTATTAGAAAAAATGACAGAAATAAAATTATTTTTGGCTCCGTTTTGACTCTACATACATTTGACAGAGATTTGAAATGGAATCCTCATATCCTCTGCCTTGTCTGTGAAGAAGCCTTTGATACTCAAAAAAACAAAATGAAGAACTTTTCTTTTATCTCCTATGAAAAGCTTAGAAAGACTTGGATGTATCAGGTCCTTGATCTTCTTTCAAAATAAAAGATTAAAAACTTTCGCTATCTCAAACAGAAACTCTATGAGGAGCTTGTTAACGGATTTTATGTTTATGCAAAAAAAGAGAAAAGAAAAATGATGATGATAATGTTGATGATTGCGTTAATTACATTTCCCGATATACCTCCAAACCTCCCATGGCTGAAAACCACATCATCAAATATGAAGATGATAAGAAAATAATCAAATGGTGGTACAACCGTCACGAAGATGAAGAATATGTTGAAGTTTATGAAAAAGTTGAAGACTTCATAAACAATCTTATTCTTCATTGTCCTGATGAAAACTTTAAAATGGTTAGATACTATGGATTCTATTCAAACAAAAACAAGCCTCTTCTTGAAAAGGTATATGAACTCTATGGTATTAAAAAGAAAAAACATATCAAAAATCTCAAAGAAAGAAAAAAGACTTAAAAATCAAGCTTGACCATCTAAAATTTCGCTCTCATATGATAGATAGAATCATTTCAAAAGGATCCTTTATTATGTTCATGTGGTCATCTTATGAAATGTGAACATACATATAATCCTTTTGAAGGAGGTACTCTTAATGACAGACTCTACAGGAAAAATGCATCAATGATTGCAGACGACTGTCCTTGGACAGAAGAAGAACTTGATAAAATGATTGCGAAAGATACACTTGTCAAAAAGAAGTGTGTATCTTTTGGTCATATAGCAGATTTTCCTGATTGGATCATTGGTGAATTTGCAGAAGAAGACGGAATTAAAGATAGTGAAGTTAAAATAGAATGTCCTGCATGTAATAGTGCTATGAAAATACTGAAATAACCATTGTGTTATTTCGAGCAAAAAAATTCATACCAAATCATACAGTTATGCCCTAGGATTTTGGTATGAATTTTTATATACTATTCTCCCTGACGCATCCAGATTCTTAGAAAACAAAAAATTACGAATTATTGCTTCGTAATTTTTTAGTAATATTTTAATTATTTTGTTATAGATTTCTTATTTTTCTTGTGAATATACTCTGCCATTACAGCCATACTAATAATTCCTGTTACAACATATAAATAAACATTGTTTGTATCGCCCGTTTTAACTACACTTGTTTTATTAACTGGTTTATTTTTTGTCGCATTTTCTACAGGTTTTTTTGTCGCATTTTCTACAGGTGTTTTTATTTCATCATTTAAAGATTGTTGAGCTGTCCATTGCCATAAATGTTCTCCATTATTTTCTGGTTCATTTTTAGCTGTATGAATCCAAGAACTATGTCCACCTGTTTCATATGTAGTTAATATAGCACCTTTATCTTTTAATAAAGTATAAACTCTTAATGCACTTTCTTCGTATTTAACTGTTGTATCATCTTTAGCTTGAATAACCCATGTTGGTATATTAATTGATTTTATCTCTTCATCTGTAATTATTCTACCTTCACCATATGTCTTTATGTTTTGTTGATCAATAGCTGGACATGTTGATACTACTGCAGCAAATAAATTTGGGTTATGTACAACCATATCTAATGCCATATACCCTCCTGCTGAACATCCATAAGAATATATTCTATTTGAATCAATATTATTATTTTTTATAATATTATTAATCAATTTTGTTGCATCATCAATATTTTCTGACCATTCATGTGGAGTTTGAGGCGCCAATACATATGCTCCATTAAAAATATTTTGTGCTTCATCGCTTGCTAAAGCAACAGCTCCTCTATTTGCTTTTAATTGAGAAAGATTATTATAGTGCAATCCTCTAAATCCAGATTCTCCACCTCCATGAAACCATACTATAAGTGGGTGTTTATTCCCATCATTTGCATTATTAGGTGTATAGAATTGATATTTTAACCCATTTGATTCACCTGCACTAAATTTATCAATTTCTTCATTTATGATTTTTTCATTTTGTAAAAATTGAATATTACTTAATTCGCTTCCATCTTTTAATGGTAATCCCCCATTCAAAGTAATTGTATACTTTATATTCAATAAAGAATTACACCCTTTTAATGTTGTAAAATTTGCTGTAAAATCTAATGTGTTTTTCCCTTTTGTTTCTTCATCGGTCACTAAGTGTAAAATAATATTTCCATTTTTTTCTTCTACACTTTCAACTTTTCTTTCTTCATCATATAATCCACAATGTTGTAAACCAGATTGAGAATTAGGACCAAAAAAATCTTTTTCAAGTTGACTAGAATATACTGTTGTTCCTGTTGCATGAACATTAAACATATCTTTTGTTATCTTACTATCATCAATTTCTAGATTAGATGTTTTCAAAACAACAGAATCTATAGCTTCTCCATCATCATAAACTATAGAATGTAAATCAAAATTAACGTTTTGTCCATCTGATGCATAAACTGGAATAATTGCAAGAGAGAACAACAACATTATACTAAATAAATAAGTTGTAATTTTTTTCATTATACCCTTCCTTTCTATATTTAAAATATATAAAAAATAATAGATAAATTATATTTATTTAGTGACTTTCTCGTCATTAATATGTGACTTTCTATATTGTCCTGGTGTCAATTTGAATATTTTTTTAAAAGAATTAATGTATTGTGTTTCGTTAGAAAATCCTGTATTAATCGCGATATCAGTAATTGTTTTATTATTCAATTCTAACTCAATTAGCGATTTATTTAATCTATATTGAGTTAAATAATCTTTAAATGGCATACCTATCTCTTTTTTAAAAAATCTTGAAAAATACTCTCTAGAATATCCAAAATGTTTTGCTACCTCATATACAAGCAATTCTTCATTATAGTGGTTATTAACATATTCTAATATATCTTTTGTCTTTTCTATTTTAATCATTTTACGTTCATTTTTACAATTTTCGTATAAAAAAATTAACATTTCCAGTGTCACCATTAATATGTTCATATATCTGGTAGATTGATTACTTATATAAAAGCTATAAATATCCATCATATATTTTGTTATTTTCTTATTTAAAAACGGCTCATCAATATTGAAATATATATTCTTAATATCAGGTATCATTTTCTTTAAAAATCCGTAATTTATATGCATTGTATATCCTACAATTTTTTCATCAAATTCTTTATATTGAGGTATAGAATAATGAACTTCTTCACAATTTGATATATTCACTTCATTCTTATAACGAATTCTTTTCATCCCATCATTAAAAAAAATAACTTCTCCTTCAAACACTATTGATAATTCTAAAGACCTATGCCAATGTGCTGTACAAATTTGACATGGGCTTTTTTTATGAGGATAAATACTTATAGGTAAATTATTCATTGTTTTTGTTATTTCATAATATATTTTTTGCATTTTTTCCTCCGACTTAAAATTCAATCAATTGAGTTATTATTTTTTATCGCTAAGTTTATGAAAAATGTTGCTACTAGATCAATAAATTTAGCTTAACGCCTATTTTTCTACTTTATA
>NZ_JBHSEB010000030.1:0-4483 GCF_042651925.1 Catenibacterium sp. GCM10023432
GTTTTGGTGGATTTGAGTTTG
Source organism: Catenibacterium sp. GCM10023432 (assembly GCF_042651925.1). NCBI lineage: Bacteria > Bacillati > Bacillota > Erysipelotrichia > Erysipelotrichales > Coprobacillaceae > Catenibacterium > Catenibacterium sp. GCM10023432. The sequence goes on from NZ_JBHSEB010000030.1 coordinate 22, forward strand.
GTTATATATTTGTGTCCGCGCAACGAAGGTGCGGGGAAATGGAGGAAAAGATGAAAATATTAGCAAGTGATTTTGATAATACGTTATTTTTTAGTGATGGTGTACACAAGCAGGATGTAGAGGCAATTCGTACATTCCAGAAACAGGGAAATCTATTTGGATTATGTACAGGAAGGCAGTTAGAAGGAATTAAATATCCTTTTGGAGGAAATAGAGACTATCCATTAACTGATATAGACTTTGATTTCTATATTACTTTAAGTGGTGGTGTGATCTTTAATAAGAAATGTGAAGTCATTTTTGAGAAAGATATTCCTATGAGTATAGTAAGAGAAATCTCAGAAGCAGTTCCTGTTCATATGTCTATTGTATATAAGAATGATATTTATATGTATCGTCCAGAAGGTGAGACATGGGGAACTACTATTGATTCTTTAGATAAATTATCTTTTAAAGATGTTGATGCATTCTCATTTCATTTTCCTGAAGGGAATCTAGAAGAAGCGAAAAACGCTATGGATTATATTAATGAACATTATAGTGATACATGTGCGGCATTCCAGAACAAGAATCATGTGGATGTATGTGGTGTAGGATGTTCTAAGGGAACAGGAGTTAATCATGTTGTAGATTATTTTAATATTAATGAGAGTGATGTATATGGTATAGGAGATTCATGGAATGATCTTCCTTTATTAGATAGCGTTAAACATGGTTATACATTTACTTATGCCCCAAATGAAGTTAAAGATAAAGCTGAAAAGGTTGTAGGAAGCTTATCTGAAGCCATCCAGGATATTTTAAAAGAGGATTAATTCCTCTTTTTTTGTTTAATTTCTAAAAAATCCGAAATTTATCTAATATAATACAAATTTTAACTTATATATAATTGACAGTATTATATGAATATGGTAAATTTTATACAATTCTAATACTATCAGGGGGGAGTTTTAAATGATTATTGGTGTTATTGGTCTAGGAACTGTTGGTTTCGGAACTGTAGATATTCTTACAAAAGAAAAAGAAAGACTAGAAAAAACAATTGGGGAAGAAGTAGTCGTTAAGTACGGTTGTGCTCTTGAGGATGTAAACCTTCCTGATGGTATTATTTATACACAGGATTATCATGAAGTTATCAACGATGAAGATGTAGATGTTGTTGTAGAACTTATTGGTGGTACAACTATCGCAAAGAAAATCATCTTAGATGCATTAAATAAAAAGAAACATGTAGTAACTGCAAATAAGGCTCTTATTGCCCATGATGCGAAAGAACTCTTTACTGCTGCAAGAGAAAATGGTGTCAACCTTTATTATGAAGCAAGTGTAGGTGGAGGTATTCCAGTTGTTGTGCCTGCTAAGGAAGATCTAGTAGCAAACAATATCAATAAGATTGAAGGTATCTTAAATGGTACAACTAACTTCATTCTCACATTAATGGAAAGAGATAATCTTGATTTTGAGGAAGCATTAAAGATTGCTCAGAATCTTGGTTATGTAGAAGCCAATGCTGCACTAGATTTAGATGGCTATGATGCAGCACATAAAATCTATATTCTTACTATGAATGCTTTTGGTACATTCTTTGATTTTGATAAGATCAAATGTACTGGTATTCGTAATGTCACTAAGAAAGATATGGATTATGCAAAGAAGCTTGGTTATAGAATTAAGTTGATTGCGATGAGCAAAAAACTAGAAAATGGTTTAGGTATTGATGTGTCTCCTACTCTCGTTCCAATGAGTGAAATTGTAGGTAATGTCATGGATGCTTATAATGTAGTAGAAATTACATGTGATTATCTAGAAAACGTCTTATTCTATGGTAAGGGTGCAGGACGTTATGTCACTGCAAGTGCTGTAGTCGCTGATATTATTAAGACAGCTAAGAAAGATGTATGGACACATGATTATGATTATACTGAAGATGTCTATCCTATTACATCTTCTAAATATTATGTAAGAAGTGAACAGCCACTCAATTTAAATTATGATGAATACTATTCATTTGGCGAAGATCATATTTATATTACTGATAAAGTAGAACTTAAAGATTTAGAAGACGCTTTAAAGGATACTCCAGCAACATATTTCAAAGTAAGAAGCTAAAAGGTGGGATTTAACCCACCTTTTTCAGTATGTTGATATTCTCTTTTGCATATAGATAGAATGATAGAAGAATAAGAAATGTAGAGATAATTGTAAGAACAATAGAGAGAGTATAAGAAATATTATAGAAAACAATGTGCATAATAATCATGAAATCTAACATGAATGTAGCAACTTTACCATGCCACACTGCCCCATGTACTTCCCCTGTTTTCTTAATAATAACCATGCCTATACAACTCATAAACAGTTCTTTAATAAGAATGCATATAAAAGGAATAGTGAGCCAACTAAAGCGTGTCATAAGACATAGGAGTACCACTGCTTGGGTTGCTTTATCCGCCACAGGATCAAGTATTTTACCTAAATCACTCATCATATTAAATGTACGGGCTATATACCCATCTAACAAATCAGTCAGACCTGATATAAGTAATAATATTCCTGTTAAGACATAATCTTTTTGATTCAAATACGTATATACAATTACCGGTAATAGCAATAATCTGAACATAGATAATATATTAGGTATTGTGAAGATATTCTTATTTCTCATTCTATCACTTCCTTATTATTAATAATAAAGTGTATAGTGCGAATTATCAATATAAAAGAGGCAGTTACCTGCCTCAATGTGTGTTATTTAAGTGTTACATATTTGAATACGTATGGAGTACTTACTGTATTATGAACTAATCCCTTAACGTTCTTAGCCTGTAATGCAGCTGTACCAGTTTGAACAACTGGTATATTTGGCATATCGTCCATCATTACTTTTTCAGCTTCAAGTAATTCATTCCAACGTTTATTTACGTCAGTTTCATTCTGAGCCTGTTTTAATAATGAGTTGTACTGCGCATTTTCCCATTTACCATAGTTGTTTGAGTTACTGCTTGCAAGAACGTTTAAGAAAGTAGTTGGATCAGCATAGTCTGGAGCCCAACGAGTGCAGGCAATCTGGAAGTTACCACTTGCTTCTCTGTTATAGATTCTGTCTTTCTTAACAGTAGCTACCATGTTAACTTTTAAGCCCTTTAACTTAGTAAATGAACCCTGTAAGTATTCTGCGAAAGTATCCATTGGAGATTCATCAGTACCATATAATAAATCAACAGTGATTGTATCAGTACCTAATTCTTTCTTAGCAGCATCTAAGTATTCCTGTGCTTTCTTCACATCATAGTCTACATATTTACCAGATTCTTCACGGAAATCCTTACCTGAAGGACTCTTACATAACTGAGCTGGTACAAAACCAGTAGCTGGCTGTGAACCATCTTTTAAGATGTTATCACATAAATCTTTTCTATTGATTGCATAAGATAATGCATGTCTTAAGTTTTTGTTTGCTGTTGTATCTGCTTTGAAGTTACAGATTAAGTAAGCAAGATATCCTTCTCTGATAGTCTTGAAAGTGTCTTTACCTTTATACTTGTCTACTAATGTAGTAGTTGATTGTTGCATAGTCAACTTTACCATTATCGAAATTCTGAGCAGCAGTCTTAGGATCCTGTACTAAGTACATTTCTAAGTTCTTAGTCTTAACAGACTTTGCATCATAGTACTTATCATTCTTAGTGAATGTAGCCTTGTTACCTTTGATCCACTTAGTCATCTTATAAGCACCATTACCTAAAATATATTCAGGCTTAGTTGCATACTTCTTACCACATTTTTCAACGAACTTCTGGTTCTGTGGGAAGTAACATGGGAATGACATTAAACCTACAAAATATGGAACATTCTTTTCAAGATCAACGACAACAGTCTTGTCATCAGTTGCTTTAATACCAAGTGTATTTAACTGTTCATCAGTTGCAGCAGTACCTAAATTAATTAAAGAATCCGCATTCTTAATTGAAGCACCTTCGCTACCTAACATATAAGCGTAGTTACCTGCATTCTTGATGATTCTGTGCCATGAGTATACGAAGTCCTGTGCAGTGACATCATCACCATTAGCCCATTTAGCATCTCTTAAATGGAAAGTATAAGTTAATCCATTGTTGCTTACATCCCAGCTCTTAGCGATACCAGGGATTGTGTTGCCCTTCACATCAACAGTTGTTAAACCGTCTGTGATAGCAGTGATTGCATTGAAAGACATTGCATCATCAACGACTGTGCTGTCCATACCAACGATATCTGTATCATTCGCAAATCTGAATGTATCAGTATCTGTCTTAGAACCACAGCCAGCAAGCATACCTGCAGCAGTAGTTAATGCAAGCAATACCTTTACTGTTTTACCTGTTTTCATTAATTTTCCCTCCAAAATTTATTGGTAGTGTCAAAAATCTATATTACATAGCACAAATACACTACCCTCAATTTTATCTATATAAACAGTAAA
>NZ_JBHSEB010000031.1:0-12595 GCF_042651925.1 Catenibacterium sp. GCM10023432
CTAAATTATTCAAACTTGTTTTTAAGTTCGTCTTTTTTTATACGTTTTGATTGATTTTTGTTTCACACTTTATTCCTCCGTAATTGCTTACATTATACTACATCTATCCGGAGATTTCTTCTATATAATATTTAATTTATGTAAAGCTTTGAAAATACCATCTTGATTATTGGTACTTGTTACGTCTTTTGCGATATTTTTAATATCATCAGGCGCATTTCCCATCGCAATACCCATTCCTACACTCTCTAACATCTCTTTATCATTATAGTTATCACCAAAAGCGACAATATCCTGTTTATTAATAGAATAATAGTCACATAGATGATTAATGGCATCTGCTTTAGTGACTCCTTCATTCATGATTTCTATTAAGATATCTGAAGAGCAAGCAATAGAACAATGAGGAAATCTGTCTTTTAAGCTTCTTTCTATCTCTTTTGTATAAAGAGGATTACACATACATAGTAGCTTATGTATTTTTCTAGAAGGATCTAAAGAAGAAAGTGTACCTTTCTGTGCTTCTGCTTTTACTATACGTTCTTCTCTTAATACACGAGGATCATCTTTGTCCTCAACTAGCCAATCATGTAATGCATAAGTATTAATAGTACAATCAAACTTCTTTTCTTTAATAAAAGTAATGACTTCTTCTGCCTGTTTATAGTTCATCCCATTTTCATATAATACCTGTCCCTTTTCATTTAAGATGAGTCCTCCACTAAAACATATCATTGGACAAACAATATCATTCTCTTTCAGTATTGGATAGATACCTTCTGGACTTCTTGCAGAGACAGGTAAAAAAGGAATATCTAAAGATTTAATAGCATCTCTTGTTTTAGGACTCATATGATGGTCATCTGTAAGTAATGTGCCATCAATATCACTTAATATACATTGATACATATTGTTACCTCCAAAAAAATGAGCATCACAATCAGTGATGCTCATATAATTGAATTCATAAGTTGATAGGATTATTGAATTAAATCTAATATCTTATTGACGTTGTTTCTACCATTTCTAATTCCAAGCCCAATAATCACAGATATGATTACACAAAGCACCATACCAACAATACCTACGATTCTTGTTATGAGAGATGTAGGTCCAAATAAAATGAACGTAAGGAATAATGAGGAAAAAATGATTGAACACTTTAGCCATCTCTTTAAGTTGTTAAGCATCTTTGTTTGATATTTTACTTCTTCTACATAATGTGATTTAAGCTCTTTATTCATGATAGAACGCTCCTTTATATTAGTATTTTAATCCAGGGTTGAAGAATCCAACGACTACACCTACAAAAGCAATGACTACAAGTAATAACATTACTTTGATAGGAGACATTTTCTTCTTAGCTAATAGATACCAGCAAAGAATAACGAATACTGCTGTTAAGAATCCAGGATAAACACCATCTAATGTTTTCTGTAATTCTAAGAAAGGTTTAGTTGCACCAGCTGCAGTCATTGTGAATGAAGTTTTGATACTTACCCAAGTAGCTGCAACAGCACCAATAACGATACCACCAAGCATTGTGATAGATTCTCTTAGTGCTTCACCCTGAGGACCTACTAAGAAGTCTACGGCTTTACCACCAAGTTCATAACCTTTGAAATATAAGAACTTCATTCCGAAGTATGCGAATAAGTTCCATACGATGATATAGAAGATAGCACCAAGAGGAGAACCTCCAGTACTCATACCTAAAGCGATACCTAATAAGATAGGAATAACAGTACCTACAACTAATGAGTCACCAATACCAGCGATTGGACCCATTAAACCAGCACGTAAACCATTGATTGTTTCATCATCTACGTCTTCAGCACCGTTTGCACGTGCTTCTTCAAGACCAGCAGTTACACCAACGATAACAGTACCTAACTGAGGTTCAGTGTTAAAGAAAGCTGTATATGTTTTTAAAGCTTTTGCCTGATCTTCTTTTTTGTCATATAACTCTTCGATAATTGGTAACATTGATGTTAAATAACCAAAAGTCTGCATATGTTCCTGTGAGAAACATGTAAGGTTACCATAATACCAATGATGGAATGATTTTGATAGAGTTTTCTTTGAAATCTTCTTTTCCATTTTAGATATCCTCCTCGTCATCATCATCTAAATCATCTGCAGCAACAACAGCTGTTTTTGATAAAGAAAGCATTTTGATCTTGTAATTGATTAAAGCGAATAATGCAGCAATTAATGTTGCAGATACTAAGTTAATGCCAAGTGAAGCAGCTAAAGTGAAACCAAAGAAGAATGGGATGAAATCTACTGCTTTAGTAACAATCTGTTTTAATAAGATAGCAATTCCGACACATGGTAATAATGAACCAACAGTGAATAAAGTCTTCATAGCAAGACCATCCATTGGTAAGTAGTTCTTGATTAATTCAACCATTGGTGCACCCATTTTACACATGATTAATGTTGGAATGAATGAACAAATGATATGTGAGATCCAAGGAAGTACCCAGTCAACTGTATATAATTTCTTGAAATCACCTTTTTCAACTGCAGTCCAGCCAATATGCTGCCATGCTAAGTTGATAGTCGCTGTTCCATAGAATAATACTGTACCTAATGTACCAACCATTGTACCAAATGAAGTAGCAAGACCCTGAGCTTTAACTGAAGCAGGATCTAAACCATAAGAATGAATCGCAATCATTGCAAGTGGAATACCAATGTAGCTGACAGCACGAACGTCTGCAGATACTGTTCCACCAGGAGTAACTAATGCGATATAAACTAACTGCATAGCGATACCAACAAGAATACCTGTCTTTAAATCGCCTAAGATAATACCACAAACTAAACCACCAACTAAAGGTCTACCTAATGTGTAGTTACCAATAGAAGTACCACCTAGACCTGGCATACTTGATAAACAAGCAAATAAACCAAGTAGGGCAGCTTGAAACCAACTAATTTCCATAATTTCTTTCTCCCTTAAATATAATATTTGTTAATAACCGAATTTACCTTTGAAGTCATCCCATGTACCAATTGATACATCTGGTAATAAGGCAAATTTGATTTTATAACCTGCTTTAGAAATTCTTTCGAATGCATCTGCTTCTTCCTGAGTAATAGACTGGTTATTACCAAGCTTTACAGCGCCTTCACGGTCATTACAAGGACCAACAATAACTGTATCAATACCACACTTGAATCCCTGATCTACTAGGATTGTAGCCATATCAACAGGATTCTTAGTGATTAAGAAATACTGAGTATCAGAGTCTAATACCTTCTGAGATTTCTTAGCGAAAGCATCAAGTGTCCAGACAAATGTCTTTTTACCACTTGCAGCTTTATAAGCAGCCTTTAATACGCTGTTATCTGCTGCTTTATCATTAACAGCAATTAATCCATCACATGGATATTCTCTTGCCCAGCGAGTACAAGTCTGACCATGAATCATACGGTCATCAATACGAATAAATGAAACTGACATTTTTGTTTTCCTCCTTAAATATCGTCTTCTTCGCTATCATCTTCTGATGCGAGTTTAAATTCTTTTAATGCTTCATGTGCTTCACCAAGTACTGCCTGAGGAAGCATTTCCTTATCCATGTTATCCTTCATTAATACTGTAGTTAATGCAAGTGGAAGGTTCATACCACCAAGGACAACTGTATTATTTGTTAAACCTTTTTCATTGATTACATTGAGTGCAGTAGTTAATGGTGATCCACCAATTAAGTCACCAAGAAGAATGATTTCATCTTCTGAAGTAATTGGACTTACTGCTTCTTTGAATACTTCTGCGAATTCATCAGCAGTCTTACCATTTTCTAATCCAACTGCAATAACTTCTTTCTTTTCTCCAGCTAACATAGCAAGTGCATTGGCTAATCCCTTAGCAAACTCACCATGGCTTACAAGTACTACATATTTCATTTCTTTTCTCCTCCTGTGACTACATTCTAGCATTCAAACGCTTTCATTCCATCTGTCAAAAGTCATGACTTCAATATGACATTTGTCATATTGAAAAAGAGTGGCCAAGCCACTCTATTCATTCAGGTATTTATTCACTTGTTTTTGTAATTCTATTAAAGAGAGATCGAAATCATCACTTGAATGAATCATCTTTATCATATTGGTATCAATCATCGTCTTCGCCCCATCATATTTCTTAAACTTTTCACGGTTACGTGCGCCCAGTAATGCCTGATTTAATAACGATATACTGATTTTAGAATCACCTGTTTCTTCATCGAGCATATCAATGATTGTTTGTGACTGTGCAACTTTCTTCAAAGGAGAAATTCCTTGAGAGTATTGTGTTAAAGAATGCTGAGTTGTTTGATCATGACATAATTCTTTTAATAGATTCCAAGCCTGTGATTTATGATATGATTTTGCACTCATACCCATCAATAATGTAGACACCTGTGCACTTCCCTGATTCTTTGAGGCAGTAGGCATCTTTAAACAATCCCATTCAAATGTAGAATACTTTTTAATACGCCATGGATAGGGCTTATATGTACGATATACAGCTAAAGAAAGAGGTGAAAAAGCAACTAACCCTTTATCAAATTCTTCAGATGTGACTGTATGTCCTTCATTTAAATTATTGAGTTTACGATAAAACTCTATAGCACGCTTCACAGCACTCTGGTCTAGATAACATTTCGTTCCCTTTTCGTTAAAGACCTGTGCACCATATGCATAAATAGAATCAAGCCATCCATAATCATAATAGCCATAATAATTTGAAGAATACTCAATTACCTTTTTACATATAGAATAGAAATCATCCAATGTCCAATCATTATCAGGCATCTGAATATGACAATTTTCCAGAAGGGTCTTATTCACAAACATCAATGTCGGATTACATTCATAAGGAAGTGCATATTGACTATTCGAATACGTTCCGGCTTTTAAAACACTGGAATAATAATCATCCGTACTAAAATTCTGATCAAAAGACATATAACTGTCTATTTCAGCAAGTGCACCGATAGAACTCAATGTATTAAAATCATCATCAAGAATCATAAAAACATCCGGTTCTTCTCCCTTGACAATCTTATCTGAAAGCCATGAAGAATAATCATTCTTCATGATTCCACTCTCATACTTCACTTTAACCCCTGGATATTTCTTTTCAAATCGTTCTATAGCGCCATCAATGATTTTATAGCTCTCTCCGCTTGGTACATCCCAGTTGCTTCCTGAGAAAACACCTAACTCCAAGGTAATTGTATCTGGGTAATTTGCGACAATCATGAAAAAGAGTGAAAAAACAACAATAACGAGAAAAATCTTTGACCTATTCATCATCAAACGTCCTTGTCATAAGACCACTTTCTACTGCCCATATAGCCAGCTGTGTGCGGTCTCTTAAATTTAATTTAGAGAGGATAGAACTCAAGTAATTTCTTACAGTTCCTTCAGATAAGAAGAGTTTCTGGGCAATTTCTTTATTGGATAAGCCATAGCCCACATGCTGGATCACTTTCCACTCCGGCTTGCTTAATGTTTCTACATCCTTTTCATCTACTTGTATTGCATAGTTGTTCTGCTGCATCTTAGAGAACATACTGAAGACTTTTGTCGCAATATCAGGATTGATCATTGCGCCTCCCGTATTGACTGTCACAATCGCTTTATAGAGTTCATCCATCGATACACCTTTTAATAAATAACCACTTGCCCCATAACGCAAAGCACTAAAAACAAAATCATCATCATCAAATGTTGTCAAAATAATAATCTTTGTATCAGGATACTTAGATTTCACTTCTTTTGTCGCTATTACACCATCCATCTTTGGCATACGAATATCCATTAAAATAACATCAACAACATTTTTTTCTAAAAATTTTAATACTTCAAACCCATCAGATACAGTCCCCACTACATCTATATCCTCATGTGTACCTAATACTATCTTCAATGATTCTCTAATCAGTTCCTGATCATCCGCAATCATTACTTTAATCATAAAGTTCTCCCTCCTGCATTGGAATTGTGACCACTGTTAAGAAACCATGATGTCCATCATATGTCACTTTTCCATTTATCATAGATAAACGTTCTGTCATCTGTTTTAATCCAAAGCCATAATGAATCTCTTCACATCCCTGTCCATTATCCTGGATTTCTAGTTTCAATTTCCGATCTTCTATATATATAGAAATATTAATATGCGTTGCATCTCCATGCCTTACTGCATTAGTAATACTTTCCTGAATGACTCTAAATAAAATATCTTCTTTTGTATTCTCAAAGTCCACCTTCTCAAGACGATAGTCTAAGGTGATTTCTAGATCACTGACACTGGTGAATTCTTCAATCATATTTTCTAATGCGCCTTTAAAGCCATGCTGTTCTAAAGCACCAGGTCGTAATTTATTCAATGAATTACGTACATCCACGATTCCCTGCCTTACAACTTTACTGATAACCATCAATTGTTGTTTGGTTGCCTGCGGATTGATATCGATCATCGCAATACAGGCATCAACACCTGCTGCAATTCCTGTTAATGCATGTCCTAATGTATCATGTATTTCACGAGCCAGTCTTTTTCTTTCTTTATCTTCTGCAATCTTTTCACTTACTGCAGCATAATTCTCTAATTCATGATTGACTTGATGAACCATGATTAATTCCTGTGTCATACGTTCATTTTCCTGTACTTCATTCGCAATATAAATCATCAAGAATAAAATAAAGAACAATAAATTCACAATATCTAGTAAATTGATTCCTACCTGTAATAACCCTCTTGTCGTACTTGTATACACATTGAGATATGCATCAGCATTCACAAGAGGAAATAATATACTGAAGAAATTATAGTTAGAAATAATAAGAATTAGACTTAACGGAATAGTCAGCCACTTAACATATTTATTCTCTTTAAATCTAAATAATGCATCACTGAATATCAAATAGATAATACCACTATAAATGAAATACAATGATTTCATAATAATAAAGCCTGTAAGTGTTTCAATAAGTAGAAAGAGAATATTCTCAAATGGATATTCCTTAACACGATGATCAAAGAAATTCATAAGTATCATGATGATTATATATAAAATCAATGATTTAAAGAAAATAATGGATGGATCTGTAGGAATGTAGTTTAGAGAACTCAGAAAGTCTCGTGAGATATTATTCATAATAATATACTTGGAACTAAACATGAATATCATTGCATAACTTGTAATCATGACGAGATTCCAGAACATCATTATTGCACGTATTCTTTTTAAATTAAATTGTTCTAACATTACTGCCACCCCCTGACATTGAAGGTATCAATATTGTCTTTTGTGATAAGTGTCACAGGGACCTCTATTATTTCAGGCACATCTTTTCTATTGAGAATAGAATACATATTCTTTGCGGCTAATCTGCCAAACTGGATAGGTGACTGAGCGGCAGTCCCTGCCACTAAAGGACTCTGCTTAATGAGTGACTTCAAATCTGGCGTGCCATCCACACCATAAACAAGAATATTTGTGCGCTTCATTGACTCAATAGCGGCCAAAGCACCTAAAGCTGAAGGATCATTTAAAGACATAACAACATCTACTTTAGGGTGTCTTTCTAGAACATTCTGCATCACCGGCATCGCACGTTCAAGCTGTCCTTCACATTCCGCAGAATCCACAATATGATATTGCGGATTATTTTTAATTGTGTCTATAAAGCCTTGAATTCTAGATTTTGCTGATTCAGCAGTGGAATGCTTTAATAAGACGATATTTGCTGATTGAAGCCTCTTCATCATATCTTGTGCACATAATACACCCGCATCATAATTATCTGATTCAATCGTGCAATCTATAAAATCACCATTATCAACCGCAGCATCAATTGCGATAACAGGTATTCCAGCTTTTCTTGCTGATTCTAAAGAAGTCAGCTTATTAGAAACAATAGGATTCACAAAGATTCCATCCACCTTCTTTGTAACAAATTCTTCTATCTGCTGATTCTGTTTCTCTATATCAAGTTCAGGATTACGAACAATAAGTTCATCTCCTTTTTTTTCTATTTCTTTTCTTAATTCATTGTTGATTACTTCATAAAAAGGGTTATTCATGGTCATATAAGTGGCCCCAAACACCAGATGTGTCTTATAGGGTGTGACATAACTTCCATATATCGTCCCAAGTAATGTCGCAATAACAACCCAGATAATAATATAAAGTGTCTTTCTGCTTCTTTCATCCATACTTTTTCACCTACTTGCATTCATTTTACCACAGTTTCAATCCATCATGTAGAATAAAAAAATTACATCTTTGTTATATTATTTATTACAAATCATTTTATTTGTATTATAATATATATAGCAAGGAATATCTCATTGTTTTTTATTATTCGAGGAGATGATTTTTATGTTAGATCTGAAAATTTTAAGTAATCCCTATGAAGAAGAATGCTTCTTAATTTTAAAAAGTAATCTTCCTAAAATGAAAGATGAAGATGCATTAGAACTCTATGTAAAACTTAAAAAGTCTTATAAAAAAGACAGAGGATTAATGCGTTATATCTTTGATGAAACAGACAAGATTGCACAAGAATAACAGCTATCTAACCCAAAAAAAGAAGGTTCTAACACGAACCTTCTTTTTAGTATTCACTTGGTACAATAACCGCAAGAATAATATATGCAAGAATACCGCTTCCTCCAAGTGCTGTAAATGCAACCCATCCTAATCTTACTAAAGTAGGATCAATCTGGAAGTATTCTGCAATTCCTCCACAAACGCCTGCTAACATACGATCATGTGCTGAGCGATATAGTCTTTTGTTCATTTTTTATCCCTCCTCACAAATATTACCATATATCCTTAATATTTTCTATTTGTATCTTTAATAATATAGATTGGTCTTTTCTTTGTTTCAAAGTAACAAGATGTACAATACTGACCAAGTATGGAAACAAAGATCAACTGGACACCACTTAAGAAAAGAATAAGATTGATCACTAATGTATGATAGTGCATCACTACAGAGATCACACTAATAATAAGAGATAAGAAAATCAGGAATGTACCTATAATACCTGCAAAAGTAATAGGTGTTGCCGAGAAAGAGAAGATACCTTTAAAGGCATAAGAGAATAGACTCGTAAAGTTCCATTTTGTCTGCCCTGCGGCTCTTTCTACATTATGGAATTCAATCCATTTTGTATCAAAACCTACAAAAGAGAATAAGCCTTTCATATATCTGTTATATTCTTTGAGTTCTAGTATGGCATCCACCATCTGACGAGACATCATTCTAAAGTCCCCTGCACCATCATCCATATCCATCTTTGTTAATTTCTGAATGACTTTGTAGAAGGAATGAGAAAGGAAGTTACGAAGTCTTCCTTCTCCAGTACGGTCTACTCTTTTACCTGCTGCACAATCATAGCCTTCATATTTACAGGCATGATACATGTCAGGTAGAAGTCTAGGTGGATGCTGTAAGTCGGCATCCATGATAACAACATAGTCACCTGTAGCCTTTTCTAATCCTGCAAACATGGCTGCTTCTTTCCCAAAATTACGAGAGAATGTGAAATAGAAACAATGGCTATCTTTTTCAGCAAGTTCTTTTAAGACTGATGCTGTATGGTCTTTAGACCCATCATTTATAAATAATAGTTCATAGTCGATATCTGAAATACGATGTAATTGTTTAGTCGTTTCCTGATAGAACATAGAAACAACGTCCTCTTCATTAAAACAAGGAACGATAATACTGATTTTATCCATTTAAATAACTCCTTCCATAGACATAGAATATAATTAATAAAATAACGCCTGCACCACTTGTAATACATGCAAGAGTATATCCAGGTGGACTAAAGGTGATCTTTACTTGATGAGATCCTTCACTTATAGGACATCCAATAAAAGCTTGATTCACTTTTTCAATATTGACTTCTTTATTATCAACATAAAGACGGTAACCTTTTTCATAAGGAATACGGGTAATGAAGTAACCATCTTTTGATACATGGATGTTTCCTTCTAAAACATGAAAAGTTTTCTTTATCTTTAAGGCATCTACTTTTTGATTTAAGGCTGATGCAGGTAATGTATGCATCTTGATATTCTTAATCAAATAGTTTCCTTTAGATAAAGAAACCTTTAATTGGTTTGTAGTAGTGACAAATGTGAAATGTGTATGCGGATGATAATAAGGGTTTGTAATACTTGCTAGCTTATTTTTCATTCCATTGACTGTGATAGAGACACCTTTTTCAGGTCTGTTGTTGACAATATCACATTCTAATACAACGATTTCATTGTTTGTCTGGCGCTTAAGTGTCAATTCTATCTTCTGTTTGTTTTTAATATGATAGGATTTCTTAAATCCTGGATTTTCTTCTACAAATTGACTTTTGTAGTGACTATTACCTTTATTCACAATGGCACAATTCATTAATGTATCCAATGTATAAGGATAAGAGAGCTGTTTAAACTGCTTCTCACTCATTAATGAACTTGTTGCATAGGCCTGTGGTAAGGCTGTATTGGATTGGTAAAGCTTAATCTTCTTAGCCTGATCTTTTAAAGAATAACCATAAGGAGCCTGTCTTTTAGATATCACTGTATCAATACCTAGTGTTCTTAAGTAGAAGATATTGTCGGTATCATTCTGGGCGACACGGTTATTTGTCGGAATAGGTATTCTTAATGTATCAAATAGGAATGTGTTGTAGTATTTATTATTTGTTGATGTATAACCTGATACACGCTTTATTCTATTCCCATATGTCTGATTGACATTCTGTCTTGTAGTAAGATCGGCTGCAGTGACTATCTTATTTCTTCTTACTAACTGTGATACATTCTTTTCATACTTCTTAGGCTGATAGAAAGAGGATGGACAGTTTGTACAGGACACAACCAACAACGGTATAACAAGATAAGCATAAATAAGATTCTTTCTTTTCTGTAATAAAAGAAGAATCACAAAGAGACAATCTATAAATGCTAAAAGTGGGTATTTAATGAAAAATACTGGAATAATAAGTAGTACAAGAGAATACTTAGAGAGTTTGATATTTCCCTCTTTAATCTTAACAAACATCATACACATGATATAAGCGACGAGTGGTATAAAGACAAGCATGATCTTACTTCTTGCATATAAGAAGCCATTCATAATAAACCATACAAATGGAGAGTAGAATGATACAAGACATACAGCTGAAAGCTTCTGTAACTGTTTATCACTTAATGCGAGAACTAAGAGTATATAAGAGATATAAGTGAGTCCACACCCATATTCACTATAAAGAAGTCCTTTTAAATTAAGTGAAGGAATAAATAGAGAAGCAAGCTGTGTAGGAGCCCCAGATTTCCCATTGCCTAAAATAACAAGTAATGTAGGGATCGTCAGTATTGCTGTCAATAAGACAATGAGTATATAAGAGACAAAGAGCTTCTTCCATTCACCTGGATGACGATAAAGAAAATAGATAAAACATACAATAAAGCATCCAATACAATAGAAATAACTATGAAGTACAATTAAACTCCCACATAGTGTAAAAGCCAGAAAGTTCTTCTTTTCAATACTGATTAAAGCTAAAAATAAGAAAGGCATATAATTCACAAACATGATCTGTTTATGAGAATGAAAGAAGATACTTGATAATAATACAAGTAAACTGACAAAAATGCAGATGTTCTCATCTTTAGTATGCTGTCTTAAGAATATATAACAGCATAAAACAGACAATGTCATCATCAATACACTATACGCAATGATAATTGTCTGCATATCAATATGTATAAGTAATGCACCTATGAGTATGTCAGGTCTTAAATAGCCATAATATGAGAAATGATAGATATTGCCTCCACCCATCAATTCTTTAATATAGGTAGGAAAAAGTGTTCCTTCACTTCTTATGGCATGTCTTAATGCATCCCCAATAACGACATGCTGGCTATACCAGTCAACCCTGTTTCCAAAGACATGAGTTGTAAACAGGAATACGGATACAATGCTTAATAGACCTAATAGACAAAGAGTGCGTTTGTCTTTTCGTGTCATGATTTTCACCTCGCTACTATTGTAAGAAATAAACCTTAATTTTAGGCTTAATATTTTCTTAATAACGCTTAATTTTTATAAGTTTTATGTTTAAGAATTCTTAAGATTTCTTTTAAGGTTTTTTAAATAAAGAGATGGTACTTGACTTTAGAATCCAGCATCTAAACATAGTGATAGTTTTAAAAAAGCAGCATGAAATTCGCTTTTGAATATCATGCTGCTTTCTTTATGTTATGTAAATGAATAATCTACAGTTAATTTTATATTTTGTAACTGAATATTCTCTTTATTTCTCTTTCTGTCAGGAAGTAATTAGTAAGTGGAAGATCTGTTATCTTTGCTAAATCTATTATAAAATCACTTGACTGAGTTGTATTAATATATCTAGTTTCACCTCTAACTACCTGAAATCCTCTGGTAAATCTCATAATATCTGATGTGCTGTATTTATTATTAAGCACCTTGAACTGCAGTATTCTTTCAAGAAGCACTGCGAGATAACAGATGAGGAAATGACCCTTGATGGTGCTCTCCTTCTGAA
>NZ_JBHSEB010000032.1:0-5404 GCF_042651925.1 Catenibacterium sp. GCM10023432
TGGATTTGAGTTTGGTTATATATTTGTGTCCGCGCAACGAAGGTGCGGGGAAATGGAGGAAAATATGAAAAGATTATTGAATTGTACAACAAGTGAAATGCTTGCAATGAATGGAGAAGAATTAAAACAGTCTATTCTTGCATGTGAAGGAAGAACTGTCATGACTGAAACAGTAGTGGCTATTCCGCCATTATTAGGAGACTTAACGAATGCGGAACTTGCTGTTTCTTTTGGTAGCGATATGGTTCTTTTAAATGTATTTGATTGCAATAATCCAGTGATCAATGGTTTACCAGAATGTGATGAACCAGTTAAGAAGTTACAGGAATTGATTGGTAGACCAGTAGGATGTAACCTTGAACCAGTAGACTTAGATGCTGATATGCTTGAAGAAAGACAGACAATTGCATCTGGTAGACAGGCAACTGCTGAAACATTTAAGAAAGCACAGGAATTAGGATTCAACTTCATCTGTTTAACAGGTAACCCAGGTGTTGGCGTATCTAATCATTCTATTGCAGCTGCAATTAAAGAAGCCAAGAAATATTTCAAGGGCCTCATTATTGCCGGTAAGATGCATGGTGCAGGTGTCAATGAACCTGTTGTAGATTTAGAAGCAATCAAGGAATTCATTGATGCAGGGGCTGATGTCATCTTAATGCCAGCTGTGAATACTGTTCCTGGATTATCTGAAGCAACAGTTACTAAAGCATGCGAATATATTCATGCACATAACGCTTTAGCATTATCTGCAATCGGTACAAGCCAGGAAGGTGCAGATACTGAAACAGTCAGAGAAATCGCTATTGTGAATAAAAGATGTGGTGTAGACATCCAGCATATCGGTGATGCTGGATGGTGTGGTATGGCTTTACCTGAAAATATCATGACGTTAAGCGTTGCCATCAGAGGAAAAAGATGGACATATCATAAAATTGCTTCATCTGTAAATAGATAATTAGTAAGAATAGTATTTTTGATTGTATATAAATATTTAATTGTGCTATAATTCGTCGTAGGAGGATGATAATTAATGGATAAATTAACAATTAGAGATATTGATGTCGCAGGCAAGACAGTTCTTGTACGTGTAGATTTCAATGTACCAAGAGACAAAAACACAGGAGAAATTACAGACGATAACAGAGTTGTTGCTGCATTACCAACAATCAACTACTTATTAGATCACAACCCAAAGGCTGTTGTACTTTTCTCTCATTTAGGTAAGATCAAGAAGGAAGAAGACAAAGCTAAGAACGATATGGCTGTTGTTGCTCCTAAACTTGCTGAATTATTAGGAAGAGATGTTAAGTTCGTAAACGCTACTCGCGGTGCTGAACTTGAAGAAGCAGTAAAGAATGCTGAAAACGGACAGGTTATCTTAGTTCAGAACACTCGTTATGAAGCTGGTGAAACTAAGAACGATCCTGAATTAGGTGCTTACTGGGCATCACTTGGTGATGTATTCGTAGAAGATGCATTCGGTTCAGTTCATAGAGCTCATGCTTCAACTGTAGGAATCGCTTCTCACTTACCAGCAGTTGCAGGTTTCTTAGTAGAAAAGGAAATCGCTTATATTGGTAAGGCAGTATCTGATCCAGAAAGACCTTTAGTAGCTATCTTAGGTGGTTCTAAAGTATCTTCTAAGATCGGTGTAATTGAAAACTTATTAAAAGTTGCTGATAAGATCATTATCGGTGGTGGTATGTGCTATACTTTCGCTAAAGCTCAGGGACATACAGTTGGTTCTTCATTAGTTGAAGAAGATAAGGTAGAATTAGCTAAGTCATTCATCGAAAAGGGTGGAGATAAGTTAATCCTTCCAATTGACTCTGTAGTAAGCAGTAAGTTTGGTGAAGATGGAGATATCAAGGTTGTTGGTGAAGATGTACCTGAAGGATACATGGGTCTTGATATTGGTCCTAAGACTGTTGAATTATTCGCTAAAGAACTTGAAGGTGCTAAGACAGTTATCTGGAATGGCCCTATGGGTGTATTCGAAATGCCTAAGTTCGCAGAAGGTACTAAAGCTGTATGTAGCATGTTAGCTAACCTTAAGGGTGCTAACACTATCATCGGTGGTGGTGACTCTGCAGCTGCTGTTAAGCAGTTAGGATTCGCTGATAAGGTATCTCATATTTCTACTGGTGGAGGAGCATCATTAGAATATATGGAAGGTAAAGTATTACCAGGTATCGCTGCTATCAACGATAAATAATTTTTCGAGGAGATATAATTTAAAATGAGAAAACCAATTATTGTAGGAAACTGGAAAATGAACCATGGCATCGCAGAAACAAAGGAATTTGTTGCTGCTGTTGATGGTAAAGTAACTGATAAAGCTGATTGGGGTATCGCTACTCCTTTCTTAGATTTAGCAACTGCTAAAGAAGGCGCAAAGAACTTAATTGTTGCTGCTGAAAACTGCCATTTCAAAGACAGTGGTGCTTATACTGGTGAAGTAAGCGTTGGAATGTTAAAAGAAATCGGTGTTGAATGGGTTATCTTAGGACATTCTGAAAGAAGACAGTACTTCGGTGAAACTGATGAAACTGTTAACTTAAAGATGCTTCAGGTATTAAACAACGGTATGACTCCAATCGTTTGTGTTGGTGAATCTTTAGAAGAATATGAAGCTGGAAAGACTCATGATGTAGTTAAGACTCAGGTTGTTGCTGCATTCAAGGATGTTACAGCTGAAGCTGCTGAAAGAGTAGTTATCGCTTATGAACCAATCTGGGCTATCGGAACTGGTAAGACTGCAACTAATGAAATCGCAGAAGACGTTTGTGGTTACATTAGAGGTGTAGTTGCTGAACTTTATGGTCAGGACGTTGCTGAAAAAGTAAGAATTCAGTACGGAGGATCTGTAAAGCCTGCTACATTAAAAGCTTTACTTGAACAGCCAAACATCGATGGTGCTTTAGTTGGTGGAGCATCATTACAGGTTGAATCATACGTAGCTATGATCGAAGCTTTAAACGACTAATTATTTAAGAGATGATTCCTTTGGAATCATCTTTTTTTGTGTATGAAACACAAATGAGTGGTATACTATAACTAACTCATTGAAAGGAGCAGTATTATGTCAGAAACAATGAAAGAACGTAAAGATATGGATCCACAATATATGTGGGACCTCTCAACACTTTTTAAAAATGATGAAGAATGGAATAACGCATTACCTGAACTTGATGAAATGATTAAGAAATTACCTGAATATCAGGGTAAACTCAATAATGCGAAAACAATCAGAGAATTCTTTGATTTTGATACACATCTAGGTAGAAAGTTATCTGATTTCTATTGTTATGCATCACTTAGAAATTGTGAAGATACAAGAGATAGTGATGCACAGGCAATGGAAGCAAAAGCGTATCAGGTCTATACAGCTTACGCAACTGCAATCAGCTTTGCTGAACCAGAAATCCTATCACTTGATGAAGACGTTTTAGAATCAATTGTACATTCAGATGATTTATTACCATATGCATTTAATATGCAGAAGTTATTAGATCAGAAACCTCATGTATTAAGTGCAAAAGAAGAGGCACTTCTTGCTGCCTTTACAGAAACATTAGGGGCTCCTAGTAAGATTTCTGAAAGCTTACAGGATGCTGATATGACATTTGAATCAGTGACTGATTCAAATGGAGAAGTCCATGAACTCAACCAGTCTAACTATATTCTTTTACAGATGAGTGAAGACCGTACACTTAGATTAAATGCCTTTAAATCTTTCTATAAAGGATTCAAGGAACATATTAATACCTTTGCCTCTACATATAATGCATGTATTAAAGAAGCAGTGGCAGAAGCACAGGTGAGACATTATGAGTCTTCACGTGCAATGAGCATGGCTTATGAACATGTACCAGGTGTAGTGTATGATAGTTTAGTCGATACAGTAAGAAAGTTCATGCCTGAAATGTATCGTTATGTACGTTTAAGAAAACAGATGCTTGGTTTAGATGAACTCCATTATTATGATGTTTATACACCTCTAGTTGCAGGATCATCTAAGTCATATACTTATGAAGAAGCACAGCAGATGGTATTAGATGCAGTCACACCACTAGGTGAAGACTATGTCAATAGAGTAAAACAGGCTTATAAGGATAGATGGATTGATGTTTATCCTAATAATGGTAAACGTGGTGGTGCTTTCTCTAGTGGTACATATGACTCTAATCCATACATCCTTACAAGCTTTACAGGTACATTAGATAGTGTCAGTACAATTGCCCATGAAATGGGTCATTCACAGCATACATGGCTTTCTAACCATACACAGACACCACAAAATGCAGACTATACACTCTTTGTGGCTGAAGTCGCTTCTACAGTTAATGAAAACTTACTTGTAGAACAGTTATTACAGAAGACAACTGAACCTAAAGAACGTTTGGCTTTATTAAACCACTATCTAGAAGGTTTCAAGGGCACTGTATATCGTCAGACAATGTTTGCAGAATTTGAAAGAGATGCACACGCCATGGCTGAAAGAGGAGAAGCCATCACTGCAGCAAGCATGAATACATTATATAAGAACTTGATTAAAGATTATTTTGGTGAAGATCTCGTCATTGATGATGAAGTACAGTATGAATGGGCTAGAATTCCTCATTTCTATAGACCATTCTATGTATATAAGTATGCAACAAGTTATTGTGCAGCAGTTGCGCTAAGTGAAGCAATTCTTAATAATGAAGAAGGTGCTGTAAAGAAATACTTAGAATTCTTATCAATGGGTGGTAGTGCTTATCCATTAGATGAGTTAAAGCATGCAGGTGTAGATTTTAGTACACCAGAACCTGTATCTAGAGCTTTAACTAAGTTCAGTCAGATTCTAGATGATGTAGAAGAAACATTAAAGAAGCTATAGAGGGGCTGTAACGGGTAAATAACTCATTATAGCTTCAGAAATAGTAAAAGGCGGACTTTTTTCTCTATAAGAAGATGGTTAAAGTTATTCAAGACAAATCTATGTAGACACTTCTTATTCCAAAGATTTGATTCACGACTATAGACAAAGAAACTTGCGACGAAACCATTGACCTGAGGTAACCAATCCACGAATAACAGAGTGGCCAACCGACAATAAATCTGTATAGAAGTTTCTTGTCCTGTGTTCTTGATTGAAAAAAAACGAAAAAACGAGGAAAAAACGAAAAAAACGAAAATCAAAGGAATGTGATATTTCCACTTGACAATCGTCATTTCATAACAGAATTATTGACCTTAAGAACATAATAGACAATTTATAAAATAAATAAAATAGACATCAGAAAACTACCCTTAAAAAGTTAACAGCCCAAAAGCAATCCCAGGAGCTCTAAAATGGTACCCATAAGGAGGACAACAACCTGACAGTTGTGATACCCCTCCTGTGGGTATCATTTTT
>NZ_JBHSEB010000033.1:0-11424 GCF_042651925.1 Catenibacterium sp. GCM10023432
CACCTGTTTATTAATTTAATTTGCGGTTTTATTACTTTTTATTATGGGTAGAGTTTGCGGTTTAACACTATGATCCAAAAACAGCTTTTTGGCATATGTTATGTAGTATAAAAGAAATAATATTATCATAATCAAAACAAGACTCATAAGACTATTGTCGTATTCTAAAAAATATATTATATATACTGTCTTCTGGCAATGGATTTCTTTACTTGCACAAATCAAAGGCGTTTTTACAATTGCTGAACTATTAGATGCTGTTTTAAAAAACACGCTTACTTTTGGTATTCTTAAATCAACATTTCTATTATTGCTTGGAGTAATCGTTATTCGTTATATATGTGAACGTATGAGTGCACGCTCATCTATCTTGTCAGTGTTGATGTCAAACGTATATTAAGAGAAAAGATTTATGACCATATCCTTCGTACAGGCGCATCTTATAACGAATATGTATCTTCTTCTGAAGTTGTACAGGTCTCTACAGAATGGGTTGAACAGTTAGAAACTTATTTTGGAAAGTATCTTCCTCAATTCTTCTATAGTTTACTCGCTCCTATTACACTCTTTATCATTTTTAGCCAGGTTAATTTAAAAGCGAGTGTTATACTGCTGATCTGTGTTCCTCTTATTCCTATTTCCATTGTTGCTGTTCAGAAGTTTGCGAAAAAGCTTTTAAGTAATTACTGGTCAGTCTATACAGGACTTGGAGATTCGTTCCTGGAAAATCTTCAAGGGTTAACTACATTAAAAAATTTATCAGGCTGATAAGATGAAAGCTTAAGAAATGGATAAAGAATCTGAAAAGTTCCTTAAAATCACAATGAAGGTTCTTACAATGCAGCTTAATTCCATCAGTGTGATGGATATCATGGCTTATGGTGGGCAGCTGTCGGTATGATTGTTGCCTTATCAGAATACCTCAATGGACATATTTCTATGTCAGGTACGCTTTATATCATTCTTCTTGCTAGTGAATTCTTTTTACCTTTAAGACTGCTTGGTTTATTCTTCCATATTGCAATGAATGGTATGGCAACAAGTGATAAGATATTTAAGATACTTGATCTACCAATTGAAAGTAAAGGCAAGGAATTATTACCTCATAGTAATTTAGATATCATATTGAATGATGCTCATTTCTCTTATGAAAAGAATAGAGATATATTAAAGGGCATTAATATGACATTACCTAGAGGATCTTTTATTTCACTTGTGGGAGAACCTGGATGTGGTAAGAGCTCAATTGCAGGTATTCTTGCAGGTAAGAATAAAGGCTATAGAGGAGATATTACAATTGGTGGCGTTCATCTCAATAATATTAATGAAAAAGATTTAATGAATCATGTTGTTTTAGTAAGACATAATAGTTATTTATTTAAAGGCAAAGTTGAAGATAATCTTCGTATGGCAGGTCCTGATGCTACCAAGCAGGAATTAGAAGCTGTACTTGAAAAGGTCAATCTATTAGGTTTTCTTAACACACAAGATGGATTACAGACAAAGCTATTAGAAAAAGCCTCTAATTTATCATGAGGTCAATATCAAAGATTGGCGATTGCCCGTGCTCTACTAAAGAAAAATGCTTCTGTTTATATTTTTGATGAAGCGGCTTCTAAAATAGATATTGAAAGTGAAGAACTCATCATGAATGTCATTCATGAATTAGCTAAAATAAAGACTGTACTGCTTATTTCTCATCGTTTGGCAAATGTTGTTAAGAGTGATGTGAGTTACTTCTTACAAGATGGTGAAGTCAAGGGAAATGGCACACACGAAGAATTGATGAGGCAAAATGATGCTTATCAGCACCTTTATGATAGTCAGATTGCTTTAGAAAACTATGGAAAGGAAGGAACTGTATAATGAATAAAAAAAACGTAGAAGTGCAATTCAAATCATGGGACAACTCTTTGGTTTACTCAAACCTCTTTTAATTGTTATGGTAGCTGCAATACTTCTTGGTACAATAGGTTATTTATGCGCCATCTTCCTTACTATACTTGCAGGACAAGTGGTTAAGCATGGACTGATCCCAGTACTTTTTTATCGAATGAGAAACACAAGACTTGTCTTTATACCTGTTAAAACAATCATGACAACAATGATCATTATTGCCTTATTACGTGGAATTCTCCACTATCTTGAACAATACTGTAATCACTGTATCGCATTTAGATTATTGGCTATTACTCGCCATAAGGTATTTGCAGCATTACAGAAGCTCTGCCCTGCAAAATTGGAATCTCGTGATAAAGGAAATCTTATTTCCATCATTACAACAGATATAGAATTTCTTGAAGTATTTTATGCACATACTATTTCACCAATTGCGATTGCTTTGTTGTCTTCTTTAATCATGGTAGTCTTTATTGGTCATTATCATATTCTTGCAGGATTACTTGCTTTGGTGGCTTAAATTGTTGTGGGCGTTGTTATTCCTATTATTAATGGTAAATTAAGAAGTGAAGGAGGAATGGCTTTTCGAACTCGTTTTGGTGAATTAAATAGCTTTGTATTAGATTCACTATGTGGTTTAGATGAAGCCATCCAGTATGGACAGGGAGACGAAAGAAAAAAAGAACTTGTTAGACGTTCTCAGGAGCTTGCTGATCAGCAAGAATATTTAAGCTTTAGAGAAGGTGCACAGCGTTCTTTCACAAATATGGTTATCTTACTTGCTTCATTTGGAATACTTTTCTTAACATTGTCACTTTATCTAAACCATCAATTAGGTTTTGAGGGTATTATTACATGTACTCTATCAATGATGGGATCTTTAGGACCAGTTGTCGCTTTATCTAGTCTTTCTAATAACCTGAATCAAACTCTCGCAAGTGGTGAACGTGTTCTTTCATTACTTGAAGAAAAGCCCTTAGTTGAGGAAATAGAAGTGGACATGGAAAGCAGCAATGTATTTAAAGGGGCATTAATGGATCATGTCACTTTCTCTTATGAAGATGAGACAATTCTTGATGATTATTCTTTAAAACTTGAACCAGGAAAGATTACAGGTATCCATGGTGTCAGTGGTTCTGGTAAATCTACTTTACTTAAATTACTCATGCGCTTCTGGGATGTCAATCAAGGAGCCATTACAATAGATGAAGAAGACATCAAGCAGATTCCTACCAAACATCTTCGTGACATGGAAAGCTATGTCACTCAGGAAACGCATCTTTTACATGATTCAATTGCGAGTAGTATCGCAATCGCAAAACCAAAGGCAACACGTGTTGAAATTATGGGAGCAGCTAAGAAAGCCTCGATTCATGACTTCATCATGACTCTTCCAAATGGTTATGATACAAAAGTAGGAGAACTAGGGGGATACCTTATCTGGTGGTGAGAAGCAGAGAATCGGCATCGCCCGTGCTTTTCTGCATGATGCACAAATGATCCTTATGGACGAACCCACTTCAAACCTTGATTCACTTAATGAAGGGATTATCTTGAAATCATTAAAAGAATCTTCAGAAGAAAAAACAATCGTACTCGTTTCTCATAGAATATCTACTATGAATATTGCAGATACTGTTTATGAAATGAAAGATGGAAGAATTTCTTAATAAGAGGATGTTCACGCATCCTTTTTTTCATGCTAATATAAAACTGAGGTGAATATTATGTTGTGCGATTATCATGTTCATACTATCTATAGTGATGACTCAGTGTACAAAATGGAAGATGTTATTAAGGATGGTATCAAAAAAGGAATAAATGAATTATGTTTTACTGACCATGTTGATTATGGAATCAAAAGAGATGTAGATGATCCTCTTGGTCCCGTATATCTTAATGGTCAGCCAATTTCTAATGTTGATTATCCTGAATATTATAAGGAATATCTATACTTAAAAGAGAAATATAAAGACCAGATGACTTTAAAGTTTGGATTGGAATTTGGTATTCAGGTACATACCATTCCAAAATATGACGCTCTATTTAAACAATATCCTTTTGATTTTATTATTCTTTCTATTCATCAGGTAGGTGATCTGGAATTCTGGACAGGAGATTACCAAAAGGGTAGAACAGAAAAAGAATATTATGAAAGATATTATCAGGAGTTATATGATGTCGTGAATCTCTATCATGATTATAGTGTTCTAGGTCACATGGATCTTATTAAACGTTATGATGATCATGATGGTTATGACAGTTTTAATAACCACAAAGAAATGATTACGCAAATTCTTGAGACAGTCATAAAAGATGGCAAAGGAATTGAAATCAACACTTCTTCTGTACGTTATGAGATAGGTGACCTGACACCTTCTAGAGATATCTTAAAATTATATTTAAAACTAGGTGGTACAATTATTACAATCGGCAGTGATAGTCATCAAGAAGATCATTTAGGTGCTTATATAGAGGATACAAAAAAAGAACTAAAAGAACTCGGCTTTAAACAATATTGTACTTATAGTCAAATGGTTCCAGAATTTCATGATTTATAATATTCAAAAAAAATTGAATAAACCATGTGTTTCTTAATTTTGAAGAAAATACAAGTATTTTTATGTAAAAAAAGGCTTGCATTGCATCTCTTGGCATGTTATTATACATGAGCAGTCAAGAGAAATGTCTACGTAGCTCAGCTGGATAGAGCACACGCCTTCTAAGCGTGCGGTCATGGGTTCGAATCCCCTCGTGGACGCCATCTAGCAATTACCTCGGTTTATCCGAGGTTTTTTTGTACATTATTTTAAAAAGAATTTATTTAAAACACCTTATTATAGGTATTATGAGTGCTATCTTACGAGAAATATTTATTAAAATCCTTTATAATCATAGATGTAGAAAGGAATTGGTGATGAATATGTTAAAAAATGAACACTCTTTATATCGTTTGATGAATATTTATATGAATGATTCCCTTGCCGGAATTCGTTTCTTTTATAATATTAAGTGGCCAGAAGGCTATCATTGTGAGGAATGTGGCAGTTCTCATTATATATATGATCAGGAAAACAGATGCTTCATATGTGCAAAATGTGGCCATAAAGAAGATCTACTCGCACATACTGTTTTTTCTGAATGTCTAGATAATCCAAATTCACTTATATTAGGATTATATTTATGTTTGACAAGTAAACGCAGAGTAAGTCAAAAGGAACTCGCTCAGCTGGTAACTATTCCAGTTAAGAGTGCTGCAATTTTGATTAAAAACACTGAAATGCTAGATGAATGTAATATCAGAGAAGATATTATTAAAAAGATGTTTGAAAATAGTGAAAGTCCCTTATTAAAAAATGTATCTTATACTAAAAACAATCAGTCAAATCGTGCTATAATACCTAAGAAAGCAGGGTGATTAGTATGACAGAAACAACTGGTTCAATCATTAATATAGTAAATACAGGTCAAACAATTACATTAACAGTAAGATATGTGGTGGATCATCATGTATATGCTCTTAAAGAAGACGCTGTTTTAAAACCAGCAAAACAATTACTTTTGTTTAAGTCAAAAAGAAAAGTACCTGTATTAGGTACTTTAAGAGTAGGGCAGGAAGTCGCTGTCTATTATGATGAAAAACATCCAAGTGCTGCTTATCTAAAAGATAACATCAAATAGAGCGTTTATAAGCCTCTAAAAAGATGATAAAGGACAAAAAGGCAAGCCATTCAAAAAGACCTGTAATATCCGCAAGAAAGCATAGTACAGTCGTTAACATGATACATAATGACATCAATAGCTGTAATAATTTATAAGCTAAGTATGTATTGGTTTGATGTAAGTCATAGAGAATCATTGCGAAAGTGATGACTACAAATACGATTCCAATAAAACTAGCATAAGTGTGACATTCTGAAAAGAAATCATGACTTGATCTTTTAAAGGGCATAAATAAGCTAATTATGAGACATATCCCTGATATATGGACAAGTGCTTTGCGTTTGGTTATCTTATAGAGCTGATACCAGTAATACATCAAAAACACAAAAAAGAAGCACTGCATTGGATAATGATATTGTGCCATGCTCATGACACCCGATAGATTATTGCGTATTGGACTGAGTCTTGTCGCAAAATAGGCAAGTATTGTAAGAAAAATGATGTGTACCATAAAAACCTCCTGCTTCATTATAACGGCTTCTATTTGAGAAGAGTAGAAAGATATGCTAAAATATATTAAATGTGATAAGTTGAACATATTGAAAGGAGTTTTATGAAACACAATAATGTTAAAATCATGCCTCTAGGTGGTCAGGCCGAAGTAGGCAAGAGTATGTACAGTATAGAAGTTAATGGAAAGATCTTCATCATTGATGCTGGTTATCGTTTCCCAGATTTGGATAAACTTGGTGTTGATATTATCATTCCAAGTTTTGATTATTTAATTGAAAGAAAGAAGGATATTGTTGCTATTATTATTACACATGCACATAATGATGTAATGGCTGCACTTCCCTACTTATTGAATGCAGTTCAGGGTGTTCCTGTCTATGCACCTAGTTTAACAGCCGATTTAATTGAAATGATGATTGATCATTATCAGAGACATCAGAAAAAAAATCTTCATATGGAATTGATTCGTGTAAGACGTGATGATTCTATTAAGATTGCAGGTATTCCAGTAGAATTCTTCCCTGAAACACATTCTATTCCAGGAAGTGTTGGTGTTGCTATCTGGACACCTGATGGATATGTTGTTTATGGTGGAGAATTTATTATTGATTTTGGTTCTCCTGAAGGATTTAGATGTAATATCCAAAAGATGATGGAAATTGGTAAGAAAGGCGTTCTTGCCTTAATGGTTGAATCTTCAGGAGCAAGCAATCCTGGTTATACTTCACCAAATCACAAACTTACAAATAAGATTGAATCTATGTTTGAAGATGCATCTGGCAGAATTATTATTTCTTCTTATGCCCAGAATGTCTTTAGAACAAAAGAAATTGTCGAACTCACTAAAAAGTATCATCGTCAGATTGTCTTCTATGGACGTGATAAATATGACCAGACAAATAGTATTATTCGTCTAGAAAAAACAACACATAAGCCTGTTATTACTGTTCCAAGTAAATATCTTGGCAAGAAAGAAAATGTTGGTATTCCCGCTAAGGATTCAAGTTATGTTATCCTTTTGAGTGGTGCACCTAATACTATTTATAGTGATATTTGTGATATTCTTGATGGTGGAGATGAATTATTAAAGATCAGAGAAGGCGATACATTTATTGTTGCTTCTCCAGTACTACCTGGTACAGAAAAGATTGCGAATAAAGCTCAGAATGATTTATTCAGAACGCCAGCAGATGTTCATATTCTTAAGAATAAACAATTACCTTCAATGCATGCATCTATTGAAGACATTAAAGTATTTATTCAGTTATTTAACCCTAAATACTATGTACCAATTAAAGGTGAATACCGTCGTTTTGTAGCCAATGCACATATCGCAAATGAAATGGGTATTGATAATGATCATATTGTGATTTTAGATAATGGTGAAAAGTGTACTTTCGAAAATGGACAACTTGAAGAGGGTAGAGAAGTTATTGAAATCGAAGATGTCATGATTGATGGTATCGGCGTTGGAGATGTGGGTGAAAAGGTTATTGATGACCGTATTCAATTATCTAATGATGGTATTGTTGTTGTGGGTGTCACTATTGATGCACGTACAAAAGAAATTATTGCCCAGACAGACTGTCAGACTCGAGGATTTGTTTATTTAAAGGATTCTGGTTATGTCATCAAAGAAATCATTAACATCTGTGAAGGCGTTGTCTCTAAGTTAAAAGATGATCCCCAGATGGATGTTCAGGATATACGTAATGAGATGAAAGAACTATCTATGCGTTATATTATGAAAGAAACAGGAAAAAAACCTGTATTTATTGGTGTTGTAGTAGAAATCTAAGCAGGATTTATTCCTGCTTTTTACAACTATGAAAGGGAGTGAAAATATGGCTGAAAAGAAAACAAAAAAGCCTAAAAAAGCACCTGTATCAAAACAGCCGAAAAAAGAAGAAAATAAATCTAATAAGATAAAAACAAGATTAATTGCTTTGTTTTTATTATTTATATTCTTTATAAGCATATGCCAATTAGGAATCGTAGGTAGATTTTTCCATACACTTATGGTTTATATTTTTGGTAGTATGATGATTTATCCTATTCTTATCATACTTTCTATTATATCTGCTTATTTTGTTGTTAAGGGTGAGTCTCCTAAATGGAAGGGTCCTCAGGCAGTAGGACTGATTATGATGATTATTGGTATACTGCTTATTTGTACATATGCCGGTAATATGCATTCAACAGGTAGTATGAATAATTATATAAAGCATGATGGTGTGACAAGCGGAGGTCTTATCGGTTCATTATTATATGCCCCTTTAAGTGCTTTATTTTCTCCTATTGGAACTCTTATTTTTGGTATTATTTTGCTGCTAGCTGGTCTTGTATTATTCTCTAGTAAGTATATTCATCAATATAAGATAAAACAGAATGAACAGGAAGCACAAAATGCAGTAGAAGTGTTTGAAAATAAGAAAGAGAAAACTAAAGTCAAAGATTTCTTTGCCCCTAAACAGAAAGAAAAAGGATTCTTCCCAGATAAAGTATTTGAAGAGAAAGAACCTTTAAAGGAACCAGATATTGACCTCACTTTCAATCAAAAGAGCATGCGTCTTGATATTGAAAAGAAGAGACCTAAAAAGATGGAATACAAAGATGCTGTTTATCAGCTTCCTTCATTTGATTTATTGAATCCTATTCGTAATACTGGCAACTTATCAGAAGAAGCCAAACACGCAAAAAGCACAGGCAGGATTCTTGAAAACATGTTTGAAGAATTCGGTGTCAATGCGAATGTAGTACATCTCTATATTGGACCCACTGTTACTAAATTTGAAATCAAGTTAGAAGCAGGAACTCGTGTCAATCGAATATTACAGTTACAAGATGACATTCAGCTTGCTTTAGCTGCAAAAGAAATTAGAATTGAAGCACCTATTCCAGGCAAGCCTTATATAGGTATTGAAGTACCTAATAAGACAGCAGCTATGGTTCCATTTAATGAAGTCTATCAGCTTTCTATGCGTGATCATACATGGGATAATAAGTTAGCTGTTCCACTTGGTAAAGATGTATCTGGTAACTTGGTTGTTGCAGAACTCAATAAGATGCCTCATTTACTTATTGCAGGAGCAACTGGTTCAGGTAAATCAGTCTGTGTGAATTCTATTATTACTTCTATTCTTATGAAAGCAACACCGGATGAAGTAAGACTCATTCTTGTTGACCCTAAAAAGGTTGAATTATCTAACTATAATGGCGTACCTCATTTATTATCTCCTGTTGTCACTGATCCTAAAAAAGCAGCTGGAGTATTACAGCAGGTTGTTGCAGAAATGGAAAGACGTTATGAAGTGTTCGCAGATAATGGACAGCGTAATATGGAATCTTATAATGTCTATGCAAAGAAGTTTAATGAAAAAGCCAAAGAAGAAGATAAAAAAGAAATCATGCCTTATCATGTTGTCATCCTAGATGAAGTAGCTGATTTAATGATGGTCGCTTCTAAAACAGTAGAAGACTGTATTATGCGTATCTCACAGATGGCACGTGCGGCAGGTATTCATCTTATTGTCGCAACACAAAGACCATCTACTGATATTATTACTGGTGTTATTAAAGCGAATATTCCATCACGTATTGCCTTTGCAGTATCTTCTAGTGTTGACTCACGTACAATATTAGATGCAACAGGAGCTGAAAAACTGCTTGGAAAAGGGGATATGCTCTTTAGTCCAATGGGTTCTAGCTCACCAGTACGTGTACAGGGTGCTTTTGTGGCAGATGAAGAAGTGAGTCGTGTTGTAGAGTTTGTTTCTAAACAGATGGATGCAAACTATGATGATAATTATGTCAATGCGAAAGAAGTATCAAATGGCGGATCTTCAGTCAATGATTCTTTAAATGATACAGAAGAAGAATATGAAGAATGTCGTGAATTTGTCATTAAAGAACAACGTGCAAGTACTTCTTTATTACAAAGAAGGTTCAGAATCGGCTATAATAAAGCAGCTCGTATCATGGATCAGTTAGAACAAAATGGTGTTATTGGTCCACAGATAGGTTCTAAACCAAGGGAAGTTTATATTCGAGGTTATAGCGAAGAAGATATTTAGGATATCTTCTTTTTTTGATTAATTAAGCGGTAACACTTTATAAAGTAGCATTAAAGTGTTAAAATGATTATATATCAAAAGGAGGAATTGAATAATATGAAAAAGCTTATGGCATCTGCTGTAGTACTTTCAATGGTACTCGTTGGCTGCGGTTCAGGTAAAGAATCTAAAAAACCAGAAATCGCTTTAGTCACTGACTCTGGAGGAATTAACGATAAGTCGTTCAACCAGTCAGCTTGGGAAGCGGTAAAAGAGTATGGAACTAAGAATGATAAAGGTTATAAATATTATAAACCTGCTTCATTCGATACTGCTGGTTATAAGGATCAGATCAAGAACGCTGTTGACAATGGTGCAAAAGTCGTTGTTTTACCAGGATTCAAATTTGCTGCTGCATTAGGAACTATTCAGAATGAAGCAAAATATAAGAACGTTAAGTTCATTGCGATTGACTTCACACCTACTGATGAAAAAGACAATCCTGTTGACATTGCGAAAAATGTTTACTGTGCAACTTATAAGGAACAGCAGCCAGGTTATTTAGCTGGCTATGCTGCTGTAAAAGATGGCTACACAAAGATTGGTTTCATGGGTGGTATGGCACTTCCTGCAGTAATTAACTATGGTTACGGTTTCTTACAGGGTGCTAACGCTGCTGCAAAGGAAATGAAGGTAAACGTTAGTGCAAAATATACTTACGTTAATAACTTCAATGAATCTCCAGAAATCAAAACTAAAGCTACTGGATGGTATAATAGCGGAACTGAAGTTATCTTCTCTTGTGGTGGTCAGATTTGTAACTCTGTCTTCGCAGCTGCAGAAGATACTAACAAGAAGTCTATTGGTGTAGATAGTGACCAGAAAGATGATTCTAAGACTGTTATCACTTCAGCTATGAAGGGTGTTAAACAGACTGTATTTGATGAAATCACAAATGCTTTCAATGACAAGTTTGAAGGTGGCGCTCATTTATTAGGTGCAGAAGATAACTATGTTGGACTTTCATCTGATTTCTCAAGATTAAAGAAATTTAAGAAAGCTGATTACGATAAAGTATTCAAAGAAGTAAAAGATGGAAAGATTAAAATCCTAACTAATGCGGATGTAGATCCAAATGCAAAAGGTGATCCAAATACAAAAGTATTAAAGGATACTTTAACTAACGTAACAGTATCTTATGAAAATTAAATAAAACCTATAAAAGTGTAAAATGGACCCTGTAAAATGGACACGATAAAAAAGAGACCTTATTTCGTGACCCTGTTTTACAGGGTTT
>NZ_JBHSEB010000034.1:0-12561 GCF_042651925.1 Catenibacterium sp. GCM10023432
GTAAAAACCATGAAAAAGTATTGATATATTTTTTAAATTTTTACTTGATTTCTATTATCCAATTTTCTTTTAGAAACTTTATGTCTATGATAGGCATCTACTTTATAAGCAATGACCTGCTCCATCCCATCTGCACCAATTAAATGATTAAGTACGATATCTGCATAGACATCTATACCAAATAGATGAAACATCTTTATACACCAGAGGTATTCTTTCTTCGTGCCATATTTGGTACGGATTGTGTTTTTACTATTGAATTCTCCTAAGTCATAATGATCATAGACACCATAGCCCGTATCATTGACGCCATTTGCTCCTTTATAAGCAGGAGGGAGCCAGATAGCGGTAATACCTGCTTTTTTAAGTTTATAAGCATTGACTCTGAGTATTTTCCACAAATGCGGACTTGAGGGAAGATACCACTCAAAGCCCTGCATCATTACACCTTTCTTCATATCATCACCCCTTGTACTATTATAGCATGTTTGTGCACAAAGGAAATTAAGGGAATGTATCACAAATGTATGGACAATAATAACCAATTACATTTATGATGAAGTTGTATAAAAATATAAAAGAACTATAATAATAGGAAGGGAGTGAGTCTTATGAAGAAGAAATATGAAGCATTGGCTATAAGCTTCTTAGTAGTGAATATGATATATAGTCATGGTGTTGTGCATTTACAGCCTTCTATTGGGGATGAGATAATCGGAATGCTGTATAATTTATTTCATTTATTTGAGTATAATACGATTAATGTACCTTTTGGGTTAAGTGCTTTTTGTTTTCTTATTGGAATGGCTGGTTCTTTTGTGATGGCTATATGCGGTGTGCATTCACATAATTCTATTTCTATACTACAAGGAATATTAAGTTTAATACAGGGATTACTTGGTGCGATTGTCATGATTGTTTTTCTTCATGATCGCCATTTGATAGATAAAGAATTAGTTGGAACTTTAGGAACACTCACTACAATCACAATACTTGTTGTATTATGTAATGCGATATTAAGTGTTCTTGTAGAGATAGATGTAAGAAATCATATAAACATTTTTGATCGTGCTTTATTGAAACCTTTAATGAGTAATTTGTCACTTTCTGTATTATTCCTTTCAATGACACTTGTTGCCTATGCGATGATGTATTTATTGCCAGTGAGAAGTATCTGTCAGCTGTTTGGATTGAATTTGGTACTATTAACAGGAGTATTAGGATGTTTTTCTATAGGTATGAGTGCATTACTCAGAAAGGTTAATACGACTTATATGATTTGTGGTAGTCTTATGGTTCTTGTATGTTTATTTAGTTTTATGAGATTTCATATAATTGCCTGCTTATTATCTGTGATAAGTTTAATAATGTGTATAAAGAATAAGCCTGTGAAGTTATAGAGGAGTTGATCTCCTCTTTTATTTTCATTAAAAAACTTCAAGACAATCATGCCTTGAAGTCATCTTTAAGACTTTAATGCTAATCGATATGAAATTTCATCCAGCAATACATAAACAGGGATAGGATATCGTAAGTAATGGCTGTATGACTTCAATTAATAATGCGGTAATTTTGTATTTCATATAAATATATCCTCCCTTGTTTATGAATTGCCTATATATTAACACACTTTTATGAGTGTGTCACTCAATGTTATAAAAAAAATAGAGAAGCAGAATGCTTCTCTATTCGTCGTCTTCACTTGTAATGAATTCATCATAGATGGCTTTAATAGCTGGTTTGAAATAACAGTTTCTTACCCCTACGATGATATTCAATTCTGATGAACCCTGGTCAATCATCTTAACGTTGATGTTTTCTTTCGCAAGTGCTTTAAATACTCTTGCTGAAGTACCACGGCTGTCCTTCATACCACGTCCTACGACCGCAATTAAGGCTAAATCAGATTCTAAGACAATATAGTCAGGCTGTACAGCACGATGTAATCCTGCAAGGATGGCCTGTTCTTTTTCAATGAAGTCATCGCTGTTCACAATGATAGTCATTGTATCGATACCTGAAGGCATATGTTCAAATGAAAGACCATGTTCTTCAAATACCTGTAGTACTTTACGACCAAAACCGATTTCACTGTTCATCATGTCTTTTTCAATCATGACAGTCGCAAAACCTGTTTTACCTGCAATACCTGTAATAACGTGATCTGGTTTATGACAAGTACTTTCTACAATGAGAGTACCTGCATCTTCTGGACTGTTGGTATTCTTGATTAAGATAGGAATACCTTCATTTCTTACTGGGAAGATGGAATTCTGATGTAGAACACTTGCACCCATATAAGATAATTCTCTTAATTCTTTATAAGTGATTGTCGCAATTGGTTTAGGATCCTTGACAATACGTGGATCCGCAATAAGGAATCCTGATACATCTGTCCAGTTCTCATAAAGATCTGCACAGGCACATTTCGCAACGATACTACCAGTAACATCACTACCACCTCTAGAGAAGGCTTTAATGCGTCCTGATTCATCATTTAATTGACCATAGAATCCTGGAACGACTGCATAGTCATG
The DNA here is from genome assembly GCF_042651925.1 of Catenibacterium sp. GCM10023432. Lineage (NCBI taxonomy): Bacteria > Bacillati > Bacillota > Erysipelotrichia > Erysipelotrichales > Coprobacillaceae > Catenibacterium > Catenibacterium sp. GCM10023432. Next base: position 2,538 of record NZ_JBHSEB010000034.1, read on the forward strand.
TTCAGATAAAGCTTTTGTGAGAGCTGCATCTGTTTTCTTTTCATCATATCTACCATGCTTATCGATATAAATAACATCTGCCGCATCAATAAAGTCAAAGCCTAAATAATTAGCTAACACTTTACCATTTAAATATTCACCACGTGAAATTGTATAATCAAAACTGTTCTGTTTTTTGATTTCTTCTTTAATTTCTTTAAAGTCTTCTTCCAAAGAAATATCAAGACCTAGTTCAGTAATGATTTCATTGTAACGTTCTTTGATTCTGTCATAGATTTCTTCAAAATCATCTTTGTTGTGATGTGAATAGGCAAGAATCAATAAATCTGTTACCTTTGTATCTTCTTTATTTCTTTTCCCAGGGGCACTGGGAACCACATAATGACGATCAGTATCTTCTAGAACGATGTCATGTACTTTTTTAAATTGAGTTGCGCTGGCTAACGATGAGCCACCAAATTTAACCACTTTCATATCTTTATTCTACCTCACACTTTTGTATAAAGATTACATGAATTGGCTAAATTAATCAACATATTTTTTGCTTAATTCGAATATTTTTTCAAAATAACTTCAATTTTCTTATAAGAAATGAATGTTATAATTGAAATAACACCATATTTAAAGAGATTGAATGGAACAAGTGATGCAATAACCATAGTTGTCATATCTTTTACTAATGGATTGATCTTAGAGAACATACCGATGATGGCTTCTGTAGACATACCAAATAGTTTAGCATACATTGGGAACATCACTAATAAGTTTGATGCAATCGCAAATAAGCTTGTTGCAACTGTTGCAAGTGCCATGCCTATTACAGCACCCTTCTTAGTACGATGCTTTCTATAATACAAGCAGGCTACTCCCATATAACATACGCTTAGTAAGAAGTTAGATGCCTCTCCTACAAACATAGTTGTTGTTGGTTTAAAGAGAAGGTTTAAGACAATCTTTAAGAATGCGATTAATACACCAGTAAGTGGGCCGAATACAAATCCACCAATTAATACTGGAAAATCTGAGAAATCAAATTTAATAAACATTGGTACGAATGGAACATTGAAGTCCAATACCATTAAGATTGCAGCTAATGCACCAAGTAGAGCTGCCATTACTAATTTTTTAGTTTTCATTTTTGCCTCTTTCTATGGCGAAAAAAAATCTCCTATATATATCTTATAGGAGATTGAAAAAGTCATTTCATAAAAACGCCATCTTTTTCCATCCGGACTATACCGTCGGTACTGGAATTACACCAGTTCATGCTTTACGCTCGCGGACTATCACCGCCGATCAGGAATTTCACCTGCCCCAAAGATACAATAACTATTATAGAAGTGTTATATGAGGTTGTCAACATGTACAAAAGTTCTTTAAAAACGATAACATATTCGATATAATGAAGAGGAATTAAAAAAGGTGGGTACAATATGTCAGATAAACAAAATAGCACGCTTGAAGAAGAAAGAGAACCTCTTTCTAAGAGTTGGATTTTTGCAGGTATTGTTCTTTTTCCACTGATTCCTTTTGTGCTGATATATTTTAATAAACATATAAAGAAGAAAATGAAGATAATATTAGGTATTGTTTATTTTGTTTTCTTGTTTGGTGTTTATCAATATGCATGTGTAGCACAGGGACCAGTATTAAGCAGTGTGGTTATTCCTGATCAGTATGTAACTGTGAAGCAGGGAGAAACATACCAGATTCATTACAAGACTGATCCTCAGAAAGTAAAAGTAGAATATACACATTATTCATCTCAGTATGCAAATGTGGCTAGTGTTGATCAGAAAGGTTTAGTGACTACTATTACTCCTGGTACAACACGTATTACTTTAACTGCAGGGGATAATCATCATACTTATAAAAAGAAGTATCTTACAATCCATGTGATTGAATAGAGCGTGTTTACGCTCTTTTTTTGTTAGGAGGAAGGATTATGAGAAATAAAGATGTTTATATTATTACATGTTCCAAATGCGGTAAAGAGAATAGATATGAGGATTATAGCTGTGTAGGACTAGATCAAAGAGAACGTATTATTGATGATTCTATTATGTCTTATACATGTCCACATTGCGGAGAGACAACTTTTTTAAAGCATCCCTTGACTTATATCGATCCTGTACATCACTTTATTGTACAGTATGGACAGGATAAGGATCAGTTTATTCATGGTGTGGAACAGTTACGGATGACTCCTCTCTATAAAGATTATATATTCCGTTATACAGATTCCTGGCTGAATTTCAAAGAGAAGATCATGATTCTAGAGAATAGAGATGATCGTTTAATAGAGTTGTATAAGATTGCTTTAAAGAAAGAGTTAAATGAAGATATTCCTTCTTTTTTCTTATTTAATAAGGAAGAAGAGAAAGAACTCATGATTGCGTTAAATCCTAATGGGACACGTGCTTATATCTTTAATAGGAACTGGTATGATTTAAAGGAACAGGATCCTGTAATGAAGAAGATATTGAAGTATGATACAAGTCTAATAGTAGATAAAGAGTGGGCAGAGCGTCTTTATGATTATCGTTTAAAGGTATCTTTATGTGAGGTACAGACAAAAATACAAGTAAGGACATATTTAATTCCTTCTTATGATCATATAGATGTTGGTGATTATGTTTATGTAGAAGAAAATGGAGAAAGAGTGTTAGGACAGGTCATGACTAAGAATTATAAGTCCATCTTTGATATACCTGATCATCTTCATTTTATTGAAAAGACATTGCCTTTAGAAACAGAATATGATCAATCTTTAAAAGAAGAATATAAAGAATTATTTCCTGTTAAGAATGAAAGAAAAGAAGCTTTCTTAGAACTTCTAGATAATATACGTTTCTATTATTATTTAAAAGAAAAAGATAGGAATGCTTCTAATTATGTCATAGATATTGATGGGTTCCGTTTGATTCCTCTTTATATAGATAGAGAAGAAGCCATCAATAAGAAACCTATGAATACTTATATATTAAGTGATCTATTAACAGATGTATTAAAGATGACATTTGAAAAGATTGATGGTTATATGATTTATGATGAGAAAGAACCTTATATATTAGATTCTCATCTTATTGATGTATTCTTATCCTATACAGCACATAAAAAGACCCAGATCAATTAAGTCTGGGCTTTTTTAAATGAGTTCTACCTGATGGTCTTTAAATACTTTTACAAGAGAGTGGTCTAATTCTTTTTCACATATATAGCCTGTGAAGTCATCAAGTGAGGCATAGGCATAGTTTCCATCTTGATTGAGTTTAGCACTTTCTCCTACCATATAGGCTTTCTTACTTGCATTGATGGCTGTCTTTTTAGTGATACCATCGTTTGTTTCATAGGTTGTAATGACATTATGTTCTAAATCAATACCAACAACACCAATAAATGAAATATCAAAACGATATTTTCTAATCAAGTGATTTGTAAGTGCGCCTACAAATCCATCTTTTACCTGATTGAAGTCTCCTCCTAAAAAGATGAGTCTCACTGCACTATTTTGTCTATAGAGCTGCATAATATCAATCATATTTGTCACAATAGTGAGTGCGATGTTCTTTTCAAATATGAGTTTTGCGATTTCTAAATTGATTGTAGATATATCTAGGAAAATTACATAGCCCTTTTCTAGTTCATTAATAGCTTTAGAAGCAATGATTTTCTTTTCTTCACTATAAAGTTCGACACGTTCTGATACATTGGTATGATGCAAATTAACACGTACATTGACTGCACCGCCATGTACTCTTTTAAGTTTCCCTGCCTTTTCTAAGAGTGTGAGATCTTTACGGATACAATCTTCTGTCACACCAAAGGATGAAGCCAGTTCTTTCACAAAGACCTGTCCATCAATATTCAGTTTTGTAATAATTTGTTGATGACGTTTTTTCTGTGACATCTTATACTCCCTTAAAATGATTTTTTCCAGTCACCTGACTCAAAGTAATCTTATAAACATGGCATGTGTCTATATAATCCTTATTATAAGGATATGTTTCATAACCACAATGCGTTAGAATAGATTCCATCGCTTCATCATATAATTCATGAGGAACTGGCTCGATAATTCCTTTTCCAATAATAGATGAATAAGAATTAGAGACTGTCTTATCTAGTTTATAAAAATATTCATATAATGTTTCTGCCTGTACACCAACATGAGGATTTTCTTTAATAAGATGAGTCATCTTTCCTTCTCTTGGTGTATAGATATAAAGTACTATTTTATCTTGATCCTCTCCTATTCCAAAGTTCATTGGAACAATATAAGGATAGTCATCATCTTGAAATGCGATATGCAATGTATCAAAATGATGAAGCATCTCCCTTAACTGATTTAAATCTTCTACTGTTTCTGCCATTTCTCTCTCCCCTTTTGTATCTATTTTAACACATTAGATGAAAGAAAAACTGTAAGCGGTTAAAAAAATTCCAAAATAATAGAAGAAAATATTCAAAATCCCTAATATTTGGTACTTATTTCTCTTATAGAAGGCAAGAAGTACATCTGATAAGAGATAGAGAATAAAGCCTAATGACATCATCTTGAAGTTAAGTGTATTCATAGTTATGGCTGCAAGAATACTTTTAGTTGTCAGCCAGATGAGCGCAAATATATAGCTGGTGATTTCTGTTTTATAGTCTATATCTTTAGAATAAGTCACTACTTCCAATAAGATCATAGATACTACTGGCGCAATAAGTTCTATATAGGTGAATGGCTGATAATGATAATAGAAGAATAGACAAGCAATATCACCTATAAGAAATGCATTAAGTCCATACTTAAATAGATTTTTCTTACATAGGAGTAGATCTCCTATCATGAATGCGAGTAATCCTGGCAAGATAAGAAGAAATAGTTTTGTCTGATGGGATAAATAGGCAGTGAGAATAAAGCCAAATGAACAAAGTCCTTTTGTATAGATATGATAACATGTACGCCATGTACAAGCCATAATAAGAAATAATAAAATGTATAGTAATATCATATATAACTTCCTTTCTGAAATAGTCTACCATAAATCAAAGATGTGTGCTATAGTGGTGCACAAAGGGGGATAAGACAAATGATCAAATTAATTGCGACAGATATGGATGGAACATTCCTCGATAATGAGAAGCAGTTTGATAAGTCTTTTATTGATTTATTTTTTGAGATGAAGGAAGAGGGTGTACTGTTTGTGGCGGCAAGTGGTAACCAGTATGCACGACTTTATCAGAAGTTTCTGCCTATGAGTGAAGATATGTATTTTATTGCAGATGGAGGCAGTTATATTGCGAAGGGGCCAAATACTTTAGAAGTATTTGATATGGACCGTAAGAAAGCTTTTCTTGCGATAGAGAGAGTCAAACAACATTATCCTGATCTTAAGATTGTGGTAGCAGGAGAAAAGTATGCTTACGCAAGAAGAAAGGATCATCTGACTAAAGAATTAACAACTTATTATTGTTCTAATAAGTTAATTGATGATTTTGATGAAATCGATGAACCTATTACTAAGATTGCATTATTAGATCCTGAAGGAGATATCAAAAATAATGCAGGAGATATTACACGTATTTTACCTAAGGGATTACAGATTATTACATCGGGTAATGAATGGATGGATATTCAAAGAGAAGGTGTCAACAAAGGTCTTGGAATGCGTTATATTCAGGAACATGAGCATATTTCCAGAGATGAATGTCTTGCTTTTGGTGACCAGATGAATGATTATGCTTTATTAGAATCTGTAAAATATGGTTTTGCGATGGAGAATGCAGTAGATGAAATCAAGAAGCTGGCATATGGTATCACTGATTCTAATGAAGATCAGGGATGTTTAAAGATTATTAAGAAAGCTCTAAGAAAAAATAAAGAGCAGGCTAGTCACCTGCTTTAAAATAGAAATCACAATGATCTTGGATATCAAAGGAAGAAAAATACTTTTCTTCTAATGGTATCCATTTATTTATGAACATGTTAAGGGCTTCTTTTCCATTTCTTTCTTCTATACGTTTATGTTGTAATGATTCATCTATATCTAAGAATATAGTCATATCATAATCATCAATAAGCTCAGGATGGCATGAATAAGAACCTTCAATAATGTTGATAGGTTTATAAGGATATACAGTTCCTTCACTTATAGACATAGAGGAACATTCTATTGGACGATAAAGAACGTCCTGTTGATTTTTCAAAGGATCTAATACTTCCTTTTTAAAACGTTCTCTATCTACATTACCGCCTGGCTCATTATAGCGCACATATGTACGTTGATATTCCTGAAGATAGAAATCATCCATATGAAATATATGACAATCAAAATATGCTTTTAATTTATTTGCAAGAGTTGTTTTCCCACTTCCACATCTTCCATCTATTGCGATAGTGACATATCCTTTCTGTTTATATATTTCATTAATTACTTCTAATACATCTTGCTCCTTATAAGGAAGATATTTTAAGCCTTCTTCTAAGTAATGGGCCTGTAAGAGTTCTACTTTGATATCTTTTGTAGAGACTTCTTGAAGTGTTCTGTCCCCTTCTTCTGCTTTTCTTAGAATGGTTATATGAGGATAAAAGGGTTTTTCATCAAAAGAAATATCATGCTTCTTCAATGTCTTTCTTAGTGTATTCACATAAGCATCTAATTCAGGATTTTCTTTGACTCCTACCCAGTATATCTTCCTGAAATGACCAATACGGTTAATAGTAATGGTTATTTCAGGAAAAGGAATAGATTGTATAATCTTCATAATTTCATCCTGTCTATTTGTTTCACCAAAGAAGGCTAAAGTCATATGAAGATTATCAGGATCATAATACTTGCCTTTAATACCTTCCTCCTTTAAAGAATCTATAATATGAACCAGTTCTTCTTTAAAAGAAGAATTAAATGTAAGTGCGATAAATTGTCTCATAAAATTCATCCTTTCTATGATATAATGAATAAGCTATGTGCATGTAGCTCAAATGGATAGAGCATCAGACTCCGGCTCTGAAGACTGCAGGTTCAAATCCTGTCATGCACGTCAACAAAGAAAAAAAGGCAGCAGAAGCTGCCTTTTATTATACACTTTGTCTGATTCTTTCTATATGTATCGCAAGATAGCCTATTTCTTCATCTGATATCTTTTCAAGAATCAGCTTTTCTATATAATCCGCTACACGACATGCCACTGCATAGCTTTCTGGAAACTTTTCTTTTGTATAGTCAGTCATAGAAACCTGCACATCTTCTTTACGATCTAATCGGACCATTAAGAACTTGATGTGATTTACTAAACGAATATATGCAATTGAGTCTTCATCAATCACTATATTAAAAGTTTCTTCTACATAAGTGACTGTCTGATGAATAATGCTGGCAACCTGTAATGAACGTGCAGGTGGCTGAGAACTCAAAGCCGCATGAATATGAAGAGAAATATAACCAATTTCATCATCAGTGATTTCATACCCTAATCTTCTCTTAATGATTTTTCTTGCTTTTGTAGCTACTTTATATTCATCTGCAAACAATAATCGAATATCACTTGTAAGAGGGTTTGAAATCACCATATCATTCTTAATACGATCAATAGAGAATGCGATATGGTCTGCAAGAGGTAAAAGAATCTTAGTATCTATATCACCAAATTCTTTTTCTGCATAACGGATAATTTCATTGGCTATTTCTAAGAAGATAGGATCAACCCCCTGTAAGACATTCTTACCAGTATTCTTCTCTAAACTATAGCATTTAATATTCTTTCCAGGATTCTCAATTACATCTCCTGCTTTTCTTTTGAAGCCTATTCCTTTCCCTAGTAATATAACTTCTTTATTGAGTTCATCTTTTGCGACAATTCCGTTATTGTTTAGCGTTCCAATGACTTCATAACGCTGTTTTTTCACTTTATTCTCCTTCATGTAATATCTGTTTTATTTCTGATACGATAATGACAACATGTGGTCCATAAGTAATTTGTATACCTTCTCCACGCATATATATACCTGCAGCACCTGTTGCCTTTAAGGTTTCCTCATCAACTAGTGTCGGATTCTTTAAAGTCGCACGCAGACGTGTTGTACATGTATCAACATCTAATATATTAGGAATACCTCCTAATGCTTCTACAATAGAATGAGACACAGAACTGTCCACGTCAAGACTTTTCTTTCTAGAATAGTCTTTTTTTCTAGAATAGTCTTTTTTTGTATGCAGTTGTGTATCTTCTCCTCTACCTACTGTTTTAAAATCATAACGTTTAATCACAAACTTAAAGATTGAATAATAAAGCAAGAAATAAATAAAACCTATTATTGGGACAAAGACCCAGTTTGTTTTACTATTACCTTGTAATATACCAAACAAGAAGAAATCAATCGCTCCTGCACTAAAAGTGACACCTATCGCTATATTTAAAGCATGAGCCACTGCATATGCGCTTCCTGCTAGAAGTGCATGAATCAAAAAGAGTGGCGGTGCCTGAAATAAGAATGTGAATTCAATTGGTTCAGTAATACCTGTTAATATAGAAGTCAATGAAGCAGAAAATAATAAACCTCCTGTTTTTTTACGCTGGCTAGGTCTTGCACAATGATACATTGCAAGGGCTGCACCGGGAAGGCCAAATATCATAAAGATATATTCTCCTGAGAAGAAGCGAGTGGCTTCTACATTGAAATGAGTCACATGGGGTGAAGCAAGCTGCGCAAAGAAGATATTCTGAGCCCCCTGGATCAGTTGTCCATCCACTACCATACTACCACCAAGTCCTGTCTGCCAGAATGGAAGATAGAACACATGATGTAATCCAAAAGGAATCAACATACGCTTTACAAAGCCAAATACGAATGTACCTGCATAACTGCTATCTCTTATAAATACACCTAAGTGATAGATAGCCTCCTGAATAGGTGGCCAAATATAAAAGAATAGGATTCCTACAAAAACAAATGTCACACAACAGATAACTGGAACAAAACGTGTGCCTGCAAAGAATGATAAGTAATCGGGAAGTCGTGTCATATAGAACCTATTATGAAGATAAGCAACACCAAGTCCTACTACTATACCACCGAAGACACCTATATCTAAAGACTGGATTCCACAGATTGAATTAATCGTTCCTATTCTTACGAAATCAGCAATCTGCCCATTTACAATATAACCATTAATAATTAATAAAGCATTAATAGAGGCATGCATAATAAGAAAGGCAACTAATGCAGAAAAGGCCGCAGTGGCTTTTTCATGTTTAGCCATGCCCATAGCTATGCCCACCGCAAATAGAACAGGAAGATTATCAAAGACAATATTTCCAGCATTGCACATAATAGTAAGCAGTGCATTGAGTGGCGTTCCTTTTCCAAGCATGAATTGAAGATGGTAGGCCTGAATCATTGTCTCATTTGTGAGTGACTGACCTATACCCATCAATAGACCAGCAATAGGTAAAACAGCAATAGGAATCATAAAGCTCTTTCCTACACGTTGCAGTTTACTAAATAGCTTATCAAACATGATTCTTCCTCCTTCTTCGTCTTTAATCTATTCTATCATTATATAGGATGAAAATCTAATGCTTTTATAAGCGGGACTTTGACAGTTGCAGAGCCTCTGATTTTAAAAAACGTTGATTACAACGTTATTTTTTTGTCAAATTTTCTGTTTTAAATAGTTGTATGGTGTTGTATAATATGATATAATTGTCATAGGAGCTGATTTCTATGAAACTTTACTATGACAGACGTTCTAAAAACCCTACATATTTCATCCAGCAGGGAATAAGGAACGGCAAAAAGACCACGACTAGAAATATAAAGAAAATCGGCAGGCATAATGATCTGCTCAGAATCACTGATGATCCTCTCGAATATGCAAAACAGGAGGTTGCAAAATACAATGAGGAATATAAAGCCGGAAAAGTATCACTTGATGTAAATATTGATTTTTCCAAGAAGCTTGCCTCTTCAGATGATCATGTTGCACATTCAAGGAATCTCAATATCGGCTATTTCTTTATCCAGTCCATCTAT